>CAYMIB010000009.1:0-27275 GCA_964390475.1 uncultured Candidatus Saccharibacteria bacterium
CGTTTGTAAAGATTTCCTTTGAGACCTGAATTCCATTATCAATAGCATCAACTGGTTGAACTAACTTCTGGTCAATCGTTTCGGCAATTTCCTTCGAGCCTGAAATTTTTTCGCCGTATTTTTTCCAGACCAAACCAAACGAAGCATAGGCAATTCCGTTCACCCGCTCACCTCCCCCACCGGTCTGATGATGGTCAAAACGGTTTTTCTCTGGACCATGCACACCACCGACATCAACCACGTAGTCAGCCAGTGAAATAATTTTTTCATCGCGAGTCCGGGCAATTTTTATTTTCGACGTCTCAGACAGAAGAAGTTCGAGTGCGGCTACAGCAAAAACATCGTCGGCATGAAATTCTCCGTCGTGGGTGGCAATTGTAATTTTTGGTTTTAAGCTAAACATTTATAACTTCAGTTTTGATTTCTTTGATTTCTACTTTTGTTTTTTTGGCGTGGATCATACGATATACGAGTTTCCTTAACTCTTCAACAACCACAACTGACAACGACACCGCAACCGCTATTCCCAATTCTGAAAGCGACAGATCGGTAGTTTTTAGCAAAGATTGGAAGGCTTCATTGTAGATCGCCAAAAACTGTAGGAAAATGACGACGATGGTCGCGATGATTAGATATGGGTTTGAAAAAAGTTTTGTTGACCAAATTGACTCCTTTTCTGACCGAATGTTCCAAGCGTTCCACCATTGAATCGCCGCTAAAACGGTCAAAGACATGGTGTAGGCCTTAGCCGGATCAATACCCAAGTAGTATTTGAAAACAAAAAGGGTCGTAACGGCCATAGCTAGGCCCATAATCGCCGCCCGAATCATCGAATTGCGGTCAAAAAAGAACTTATTCCCGCCCTTTACGATACGACTACTCAGCTTTTCCTTTGGTTCAAAAGCCAATGCGGCCACCAAAAAGCCGTCGGTTACTAGGTTAAGCCAGAGAATTTGAGTTGGAAAAACTGGCGGCGGGAGAAAAATTAGCATCGCCCCAACGATACTTAGGAGTTCACCGAGGCCGGTTGAAAACAAATACAGTATGACCTTTTTAATGCTGTGAAAAATATTCCGGCCTTCCTCAATCGCCAAAACAATACTTTTGAAATTATCATCAAGAAGCACGATGTCGGCCGCTTCTTTACTGACCTCTGTCCCAATTTTTCCCATCGCAATACCCAGATCAGCGGCGACGAGCGAAAGTGCATCGTTTACACCATCGCCAGTCATCGCAATGATGTCACCATTTTTTCTGAAGAGCTCGATAATGTCGAGTTTATTTTCCGGTGTCACTCGGGCAAAAACTGAAACTCGCGGCAAACGAACCAGCAATTCCTCCTTTGAAAGAGTGGCTAAATCTTTGCCAGTAATCACTTCATCACCCTCATGAAAAATTCCGGCCTCGCGAGCAATCGTCTCGGCTGTCACTTTGTGGTCACCAGTAATCATCACTGTTCGCAAACCGCTCTGTTTAGCGATCTCTATAGATTCCCTCACCCCTTCGCGCAACACATCCCTCATGCCAAAAAGTCCGACAAATGTCGCGCCAGAAACTGGCACCATACCAAGCTCATCAGCGTAGTTTGGCACATATGAAAAAGCCACGACTCGCAAGCCAGCCTGGGACATCTTATGAACCACGGCTTCAATTTCTTCTTTGACCGCCATCGTCAAACTTTTTGCTCGACTGCCCTGCCAGAGTTTATTTGAAACATCCATCACTGACTCCGGCGCACCGATCACCGACAAAAAGGGTTTTTTCTTAACCGAATGAAGAGTTGCATGATACTTGAGCTTGGAATCAAACGGTAGATCATTTATCTGCGGCTCCTCTTGCTCCAGCTCGTCTTTGTGAAAACCGACCTTTTCGCCAAACACCAAAAGCGCCGCTTCGGTTGGGTCGCCAGAAACTTTCCAGATTCCTTCTTTTTCTCTGAAGGTTACGCGGGCATTGGCGCAAAAAGTTGCAATTTTACCCGCAAACAAAACCTCCGGATGGTTGGCCGGTTCGATTACCGACCCTTCCTGCAAAATATCACCCCGTGACTCGTAACCATTTCCTGAAACGCTATACATTTTGCCGCCAACGTAAACCTGCTCTATCATGAGCTCGTTTTTGGTAATCGTGCCAGTTTTGTCGACGGCGATAATGTTGGCCTGACCAAGGGCTTCAACCGCTCCAAGCCTCTTTACTAAAGCCATCTGTTTAGCCATGCGATAAGCACCAGTTGAAAGAATGAGCGTAATCACCACTGGCAAACCCTCAGGTACAAGCGAAACGGCGACCGCAACCGCAGTGAAAAACATTTCATTTATAGAGTTTCCGTATAGAATACCGAGTCCAAAAACTCCGGCGGAAACAACCAAAACCCCAAGTCCAATATATTTAGAAAGTTTCGCGATGTTTTTTGCCAAAGGAACATCTGTTTCTAGGGTAATAATTTTCTTTGAAATTTTACCAATGACGGTGTTGAAACCAGTCGAAACCACAATGGCGCGAGCCGCACCCGCCACCACTAGCGAGCCGCGAAAAACCATATTTATCTGATCGGCCGGATTGACGACTTTTTTTGAAACAACATCGATGTTTTTTGAAACCGGCACAGATTCACCGGTCAACGCCGACTCATCAACCTGAAGATTTTTTAATTCAAAAAGCCTAGAGTCCGCTGGAACTTTGTCGCCCTCACGCAAAACAATAATGTCCCCAGGCACAATTTCTCTATCGGTCACAACTTCCTCAACACCGTTACGAATCACCACCGCTTCGGTTTTAGTGAAATTCTGCAAAGCTAACAGAGTGTTTTGAGCTCGACCTTCTTGAATCACCCCGATAATGGCGTTTATTATCAAAACCGCAAAAATTACAATTGTGTCTGTTAAATCTCCCAAAAAAAGAACTACCACGCTGGCGATGAGCAAAATGTAGATGAGTGGATTCTCAAATTGCTTTATAAATATTTTCCACAGGGAAATTGGCTTTGGCGCAGGCAGACTGTTTTCGCCATACTGCTTCAGGCGCTTCACCACTTCAACGATATCCAAACCACGATCAGTAGTACTTAAAAAAGAAAAACAATTTTCTACAGTCTCGCTGTACCACGACTTTTCCGCTTCTTTGTTGTTTTCCTGAATTCCAGCTTGAATCATTTTACTTCTGATTGACCAAGGATTATCGGGTAAAGCTCGAGGAGAGCAAACAAAAGACTGAGAACGACTGGACCAGCAATAAAACCGACTGGACCAAAAAAACTGATACCACCAAGAACTGAGATCAAAACCAAAAATGGATGAATTTTTACTCCACGATTTATGAGATACGGACCAAGGATGTTGTCGACGAGACCAACGGCCAACCCCGCCCAAGCCAAAAGTCCGACACCCTGGAAAATATGCCCCGTAACTAGAAGATAGATGATTGCCGGGCCACTGACGAAACTTGTGCCGATGGCGGGCACCAAGGAAGCCACCGCCGCTACCGAACCCCAAACAACCGGGTTCGGCACCCCAAAAATCCAAAAACCGATGCCAGTCAAAAATCCCTGGATCAACCCGATCATAAGTTGCCCTCGCAAAACCGAAACAACGGTAGTTGAGATTTTCCGCAGAATCAGTTTGTCATGGGTGTCGAAAAGCGGACTCCAAGACAAAACATTTTTCGTAAGCGATCCGCCGTCGCGGAAAAGGTAAAAAATGCAGAGAACATACAGGAAGGCGCTTAGTGTGATACGCAAAACATTTGAGAAGAAAGAAGCTAGGTTTCCTGAAAGCCAAATCAAACCGCGTTCGATGTATGGCCCAAGGTTCAAAAATCTTTCCAGATTTATATTTAACCCAGGCGCAAACGACTCAATAAAGACTTCGAGCTTCGAAACCCCAGCACTTAATGAATGTAGGCCAGCTCCACTGTTTTCGAGGTCAGTGTAAAGAGACGCCGACTCTTTTATAAGCAAAGGACCGATGACCGATAGCGGAACAAGAATAATGGCCAAAACAATAAGAGTAGAAACCAATGCGGCCAAATTTTTTCGGCCACCAGTACCACTTAGAATTTTTTCATGAGAATCCTTGAAAAGTGTGATGGTGATCAGGGCCAAGAAAATCGCGCCAACATATGGGGCGGCGATCAAGTAAAATAGGACCAGAATACCGATAAGAAAGAGGACAAAAAACACCAATTCCCGGTTTTTAGTATTCATATTCTTGAAATTATAACACGCAAAATTTAGCGATAATCTAATGGTCTATTTTTACGAGATTTGATCCGCCACACTAAAAAGGCAAGAACAAGAATAATCAAACCGCCAAGAATAAAGTTTTCAAACAAAGAAATTAATTCTGCGTAATGGAAATAGAATTTCCCGAACTGCCAACCTATGAAGCCCAGAACGGTTGTTCGGATCAACAGTCCAGCAAGAGAATAAATCAAGTATGAACGCAAGGGAAAACGAACCAAGCCGCAAAAAACCGAAATAACAACACTTGGAACAATCGGGATCGCCCGAACAATGAACAGTGAAAATTCATCGAACGAAGACTCAGAGAACTTTTTATTCAGTTTTTCTATATCGTCCCAAGAAAGTCCGAACCATTTGCCCCATTTGACCAAAACTGGTTTCCCAGCGAAATAAGCGATTCCGTAAGCGAAAAGCGAACCAACGGTAACGCCAAGGGCAGCCGGAATAGCCACTTTCATCAGAAGTTGAATTATTGAGTCAAAATTGATCGGACCAGATACGAGCAAGAAACCGGAAGCAAAAATAATTACGGCCGAGGGCACCGGGGCTACGATTTCCTCCAAAATTGATGCCACAAAAACCCCCGCTCCGCCAAGCGGAAGCAAATAGTGTTGGATAAAAGCGATAATAGATTCGATCATGGCTATTATTATTGCATCAATTTGTTATAATTTATTCCTCTGTAGGTGGGAAGACTGGCCAAACCCCTACTTCTCCGTAAGGAGCGACAAAGATCGGCTATCGCGAGTGGTTCAGGGGCTTAGTAGCGGCGAGCGAACGGCTTGTACACGCCACCCTGATGGCGCCAGTGTTATGTCTGGCGTCAATGAAAGATCACCTCGCGATTTTTCATTTCCATAATTTTAGAACACTAGTCAGTTCTTTTAAAATATCTTTTGGACCGAACAAACCAATTCCGAGCAGATTCATCTCTTCAGATGAGACTGCCTGCAGAGCTCTCGCCAACTCTGAGTCATCAATCATATCAATCATTTCTTGTACATACATGATCCAAGACAATCCTGAATTCTGAAGTTTTCCCGATAGATCTTTTAATTCGTCTTTCGATGCGCGAAGTACAACAATCCCATACTGGGAATTTCGAGGAAAATTTTTACCGTCTTTCGAAGTGAAACTTTCTCCAGTATCAAACGGTTCAGACATTTTATTGCCGAGATATGCGGCAATGTGACCAACCGTATTAGTAAGCTGCCAAGAAGCGACATCTTCTCGCACAACGATTGTCATTTTCTTTGTAAAATCTTGCATGTCAATTACGCCCCGTGACACTTTTTGTATTTCTTCCCACTTCCACATGGACACGGATCGTTGCGGCCAATAGATGGATCTTTTGAAACAGCCGTTGCTGGCAGAGGGGTTGGCTTTTCTCCAGGCATCGGACGACCACTGACAATTGGCTGCTGCATACCTTCGATAAAAGTTTCGGCCGCTGGAGCCTTGACCTCCGTGCCAATATTTTTTACCAACTTAAGAATTTCGTCAGTTGCCGAATCCTCCATTGTTTTAAACATCCGCAGGCCTTCCTTTTTATATTCGGTCAAAGGATCACGCTGACCGTAAGCCCTGAGCTGAACACTACCTCGCATGTAGTCCATGGCTTCCAAATGCTCGACCCAAAACATGTCGATGGTTTGAAGAACTGCCTGGCGTACCACGAGCGCGAAACGGTCATCACCAAACTTCGCCCGTTTCTCTTCAATTACTTTTTTATACTCTGTGTCTAATGGATCAATAATCGAGTCCAAATATTCGTATATTTCAGCAGCATTGCCGGTCAACATCCTACGTCGACGCTCATATATGGTCTTTCTCTGAAAATTCATCACGTCGTCAAACTGCAAAACAAATTTTCGAGCATCAAAGTTGTGCCCCTCAATTTTGGTCTGAGCGCTCTCGAGCGACCTAGTGATGAAGGAATTTTTGATTGGCTCATCTTCAGCCAGACCAATTTTGCCCATCAGTTTTTTAATCGAGTCTGGAGCAAAAATTCGCATCAGGCTGTCTTCAAGCGAAACAAAAAATTGGGTTTCACCCGGATCACCCTGACGACCGGTTCGACCTCGAAGCTGATTGTCGATACGACGAGCTTCATGGCGTTCAGTACCAATCACGAACAAACCACCGATATCGCGGACCAAGTTCGATTCCTCTTCGGTGGTTGGGTTACCGCCAAGTTTAATGTCGACGCCTCGACCGGCCATATTTGTAGCCACGGTTACTGCTCCGCGACGACCAGCCTGGGCGATAATTTCGCCTTCTTTGTCATGGTTTTTGGCATTCAAAAGCTCATGCGGAATTCCCTCAGTCCTAAGATATGAAGAAAGGAGCTCGTTTTTTTCGATTGAAACTGTACCGATCAAAACCGGCTGACCTTTTTCGTGAAGCTCTTTGATTTTCTTGGCCACCGCCTTGAACTTACCGAATTCGCTTTGGAAAATAAGATCATCGTGGTCAACACGCTTTGGTGGTTTATTTGTCGGAATCGAAGCCACGTCAAGACCGTAAACCTTGAAAAATTCTTCTTTTGAAGTCAGAGCTGTACCGGTCATACCCGAGAGTTTTCGGTACATACGGAAATAATTTTGGAATGTGATCGAAGCGAACGTGCGAGATTCTTTTTGAATCTTTACCCCTTCTTTGGCTTCAATCGCTTGATGTAAACCTTCAGACCAACGACGGCCAGGCTGCATACGACCGGTAAATTCATCGACAATGATGATCTGATCTTCTCGAACAACGTAGTCCTTGTCGCGACTATAAAGCTCTTTGGCTTTAACCGCTGTCTCAAGATGATGAACAAACTTAATCCCTTTGTCGGTATAAATATTTTCAACACCAAGAGCTTTTTCAACGGCCGTAATACCACTATCAGTGATACTGACCGCATGTCTTTTTTCGTCGATTGTATAATCAGTCTCCTTATTCAGAGTCTGAACGATTTTTGTAAATTGAGAATATAGGCTTTCCGAATCCCCGGCTGGCGCAGAAATAATAAGAGGTGTTCTAGCCTCATCAATCAAAATTGAGTCAACTTCGTCGACGATTGCATAGTTGTAACCTCGCTGACGTAATCGGGCTGGGTCGTACTCCAGGTTATCCCGCAAATAGTCGAAGCCGAATTCATTATTTGTTCCATATGTAATGTCAGCAGCATAGGCTTCTTTGCGACTGACGGGGCGTAAAAATTCATGAACAACCTTAAACGAACCAAGCTGGTCACGCTCAGGATCGAGCTCTTTGTGCATCGGATCGTAAATAAAAGACTGCTCGTGACTGATAACACCAACCGAAAGCCCGAGCATTGAATAGATCTGTCCCATCCAGACAGCGTCGCGACGAGAAAGATAATCGTTAACAGTTACAACGTGAACACCTTTTCCAGTAAGGGCATTTAAATATGCCGGCAGGGTCGCCATGATGGTTTTTCCTTCTCCGGTTTTCATTTCGGCGCCACCGCCACCGTGCAAAACCATTCCACCGATAAGCTGAACATCGAAATGTCGCTGACCAAGTGTTCGCTTTGCAGCTTCACGCACAGCCGCAAAAGCTTCCGGGAGAATCTCATCTAAAATTTCTTTTTCCTTGTCTTTTTCTCTATCATTTCCACCATCCGCCAAACGATCTTTAAAAGACTGGGTTTTAGCTTTCAAATCGGCGTCAGAAAGCGCCGAAAAGGCGGTTTCGAGGTCGTTTATAACCTTCACCTTGGAATATAGTGGTTTTATTGAGCGAGTATTCGAATCCCCGAAAATGTTCTTTAAAAAGGCCATATTTAAGTGGTTTTTCCTGAAAGTTTTAGAAACACTATTCTATCAGAAAAACAAACAATCCTCTATCAGAGGATTGTTTGAAAACCTTGCAAAAGATTTTGACTATCGTCGTCGCTTTTTTGAAGCCTTCTTAGCCTTTCGAGCTGGAGCTCGTCGCTTTGTGGTCTTCTTTGCAGCTTTTCGCTTTTTCATTTTTTTAACGCGTGCACGCGCAGATTAGTTAATCGAATAAAACCTAGAAACAATTCCCAGAAAATTTTTAAGAAAATGTTTGAAGATTTTCCGAGAGTTCCGACCTATTTAAATTATGCGGAATATTTTTTGTATATACAATACACATTACGAAAATGTGGGGACAACTTTGTTCAATTTTTTCAAAAATATTTCCTGACTTATTTTAAATTTACTAAATAATCAGACTTACTTAAATTAAATTCACTTCCCACTCAATATTCAGATCGGTTTTTTCTTTTACGATTCCAGAAATTTTTTCAGCAAAGTTTTTTATCTCAGTCGTAGTCGCTTCACCAAAATTTACCAAAGCTAGTGGTTGGGTTTCATACAAACCAACATTTCCCTCTCGAAAACCGTTGAGCCCACAAACCTTATCCAAAATCCAAGCCAAAGGAATTTTTCTAAAACCATCACCAGCGGAAAAAGATGGCATGCTTGGATATTTCTTTATCAGCTCCGCATATTTGGTTTCGGAAATTATCGGATTTTTGAAAAAAGAGCCAGCCGTTCCGTACTTTTTTATGTCAGGTAATTTATCCTGACGAATTTTTATAACTGCAGCCCGAACCTCGGCAACCGACGGAGTCTGACTTTTACCGTCAAAATACCTTGCTAAATCTTTATATAAAATGTTTTGATTGCCGTTTTCTTTGAGCCGAACAGCCAATCGAGTAATAATCAGGCCCCGGCCGTCAGAACTTTTAAATAAACTGTCGCGATAATCGAAACGGCAAACTTCCCTGTTCAAAATTTTTAAGCCGCTTTCTTTTGGATCAAAAACTTCAACCCATTCCAAAACGTCTTTGAGTTCAGAGCCATAGGCCCCGATGTTTTGAACCGGGGCGGCACCGACACTGCCAGGAATCCAAGAAAGATTTTCCAGTCCAGAAAGATTTTTGGCGACAGTTTCGGCCACAAGATCATCCCAGTGTTCGCCAGCGCCGGCCACAACCAAAATTCCGTTCGAGTCGTTATCATCCGTAAACTCAATTCCACGAACAAGTGGTCGAATCACATATCCATCAAAATCTGCGTCGTTAATCAAAACATTTGAGCCTTCACCAAGGATGAGATATGGCAAACCCTCGAGTCTGGCCTGCGAAACGACATCCGCCAGTTCATCTCCGGATTCTATTTCGACAAAAAAACGGGCCCTGCCGCCAGTCCGAAAGCTGGTGTGTTTTGAAAGCGACTCAGATTGGCTGATCTTCATAATAGAAGTTGCGGTGACTCAAGGCCGTCGGTGGCGAGCTCCAAATAAATGTCTATTGTGAGTGCGAACCGGCGGCCATGAGCGGCCACAACAATGTAAATAATAAAGGATACTGACTCTAATGCAACACCATCGACGCCCAAGAATATCTTAAGAAAGTCTAAAGAAGGCCGTTTTGGCGATTGTCAGCCGCCCCCACCGCCCCCCAGATAAACACTTATTCGCCCATAAACGCAAAACCCCACCGAAGTGGGGCCTTACGCAGACATTCATTTATTGGGCTAGCAACTTACTAGCACTCACCGAGACATCCTAGCAAATAATGCCGAAAAAGTCAAGGGCGGCTGTTTTGGGCCGTTTTCTATCGGAACCATTTAGAACCCTAAGGATTCCGGCCGGCTTGAATCTCCTTTATGTAATATTCAACTTGATCTTTGTGTTCTGGAAAAAGCCTGACCACTTCCCTCAAAACTTCTATGGATTTGGCTCGCTGGTCGAGCGCCAAATAACCAGCCGACAACCGGAATCTTAATGATACGTTCTGAGGCTCCATTTCAACTCTTTTTTCGACGAGTTTTGTTGCATCTGCCATCCGACCATTTGATGCAAAGGCTGAAACCACACGCTCATCCAAGGCCAAAGTATCAACACTAAGCGGTGCAAGAAGCTCATTAGTTAAAGTTGGGTTTTTGTCATAAATTGCGGCGATCGCATAAAAGATTCTTGCTTCAGAAAAATCGGGCGCTAGGTCATACGCAATTTTGAAGTGTTCGAGCGCCTTTTTAACATCACCAGAACTCAAGTAAGCCAATCCGACTTCAAAAATAATCGTCTGCTTATTTGGAGATTCGCTAACAGCTTTCTCTAAATAAGTTAACGCCCCCTGATAATCCCCGAGTCGATTCATTAAGCTACCCATAAAAAGGAGTGGTCTTGCATCGCTCGGAAATTTCTCAATCTGAATATCTAGGTTTTGTATCGCCAAGTCAGCGTAATCTTTTTTTATGCCTTCCCCCACTGATGGATTTATAAAATAGTTGAGTTGGTTAAAAAGTTGTTCTACCGCCTCTTTGTTCGCAAAGGTGTTGCTTCTAAATGTTTCTCGGAAAAAATTCAAGCTCTGTTCGGGCGATGTTCGCGCAACATTCAAACTCTTAATCAGATTACGACTAGCAGAAATTGGCCTGATGTTAAGTCCATAAATTAGACCAGCTGTCACAATAATCACAATCACCGGTAAAATCTTTTGGGTCACCAACGTGTTCGCAGAGAATCGACTCAACCAGCCTGGCTCAGATTTTTCTCGGGTATTTTCAGAATGAATAAAAGCTAATAGCGAGAAGAAGTATATATAGCTGATCTGGTTGTCGAACACGAACAGATTCTGAAAGAAGTATGCCCCGACCAAACCAAGAATGAGGCTTTTTTCAACCAAAGAAAAGGTGGTGTTTTTCCAGAGCAGTACCAAGAGGGCTATAAACATAGCGAAATAGGCAACTAGGCCCAGAACGCCGCCGACGACAAGCCAATCAAGAACAACGTTATGAGCCCGGTCGAACCACTGCTCCTGAGCATACATTCTTGGATCGTAGTATTTGTTAAAAACATAATTGAAGTTTTCTTGACCCCAGCCGAGAATTGGTTTTTCTTTAAAACCCTCCCAGGCCATAGGCCAGATATATCGTCGACCTTGGCTACTAATTTGCTCAACAGACATCGAAGTAAAGCGACTCAGGGTCGGGCTTTGGGTTACGAATTGGGTGTTGCGTATCATGAAAAAACCACCGACCAAAAGGGCTATTGCAACCAAGCCACCGAGGGCTATTTTGCGAATTGTTGGCTGACTTCTTTCAAAAATTGCCACAACTAAGGTGCTGAGAACCAAGCCTCCGATCAAACCCAAGATTACACCTCTGGTTGCAGTGAAATATATCGATATGACTTGGCAAACAAGAGCGACCACATACCAAGCAAAGACAAACCATTTTGATTCGGATTTCCCAGATGTATAAATTCTAAACAACAGAAACAGTGTTATAAAAAAATTAAACATCATGTAGACGGCAAGGTAAGTTGCATTACCGAAAGTTCCGTCTACTCGGACACCACCTTGGTTAATAGTTATCCTCCCTGCCAACTGCAGAAAAACGTAGAATGACATAATGAAGCTGGCGACAACTGAGGTGTCGAAAAAATATTTCCATTTGGACCGCGTATTTAGCACCGATCCAGCTACCAAAAAATAAGCGACAAGGTGGAGGGTTGTAACCAAACCATCCATGCGCTCGAAATTACTCCAGAAACTTTTATAGAAACTCATACCGGTCAAGTCAGCAACCGTAACGACCGCACCAAAAATCAAAACACTACCCAGTATCCAAGAAAACCTCGGGCGAATGCTGGAATCAAAAAACATCCCAATGAGCCACAGGCCAAGTAGAACTTCTGTCAGAATTCTAAAGGTGAACGCTTTGCCGGTAATAAAAGGAAAAAGTTGTGAATCGGCGATGATGAAGGGTGTAGAGAGAACAGCAACAAGACCCACTATAAGCGAGTATTTGAAAAAATCTTTGGGCAACATAGTGATTAATATAGCACAAGACTCCCGACTGATGAGTTGCGGCCTTGGCACCAGTAAGTTAATCTTACCTGGATGTTAGATGACTTGAAGCGTTCGATTTTGCCCTGGTTTCGCTTCGGCGAAAAACACCTAAAAACTGACTTGGTCTACCTTTCTAAGGGCGGTTTTTGGCTATCTGTTGGTCACGGGGTTGCCATGATTTCAGGCCTTCTCCTTTCGTTGGCCTTTGCAAACCTGCTTCCAAAAGAGGCGTTCGGTAATTACAAATTCATATTGTCTGGGGTGGCCATTCTGGGAGTCTTTTCTCTTACCGGCCTAAACACATCAGTTGTTCAGTCAGCTGCTAAGGGTTTTGGAGGAGCTCTCCGTCAAGGTTTCAAACTCAATCTAAAATGGAGTATTGGGGTTTTTCTTGGGGGGCTAATTCTTGCCATCTACTACTACATCAACAACAATTTACTGCTGTCGTTCTCTTTTATTCTGGCTGGAATTCTCACGCCTTTGACAACAAGCGCCAGTCTGTATGGTGCTTATATCCTTGGCAAAAAGGATTTCAAAAAAAATTCGCTGTATGGAATGATCCGAAATATTTCCCCTGCAAT
Organism: uncultured Candidatus Saccharibacteria bacterium; assembly: GCA_964390475.1. GTDB lineage: Bacteria > Patescibacteriota > Minisyncoccia > Phycocordibacterales > DATGWK01 > JAHFLV01. The sequence goes on from CAYMIB010000009.1 coordinate 12,662, forward strand.
TGCCCTCATACTTGCCTTATTTATTAGCAAAAGCCTTCCTGTAATTATCACTGTTTACTTTCTTGTTGGTGCCGCCGTCCCACTATTCCTATATTGGAGAACCAGACTATCCTATAAAAACGATAATAAAAATGAGGATCCGGAACTTATCTCTTACAGTGGTCACTTAAGCATAATGGACATTATTGGAAACCTTGCCCACCATCTAGATAAAATCCTAATCTTTCACTATCTCGGTGCGGCCCCACTTGCCCTTTATGCTTTTGCTATCGCTCCCGTTGAACAACTTCAAGGTGGAAAAAAAATACTTAGCACCTTAATACTTCCAAAGGTTAGCGGCAGGTCTTTTGAAGAATTGCAGAAATCAGCGCCCCGAAAGGCATTATTACTAGTTACCTACGCCCTCGCAGTGGCCGGTGTGTATATTTTTATTGCTCCTTATTTTTATAAATTCTTCTTCCCGCAATACCTTGATTCTGTTTTTTATTCTCAGGTCTACTCTCTTACCTTACTCGCGGTTTCTGGCACAATCTTTAACGAGATTCTCGTTGCTCACAAAAAAAAGAAAGAGCTTTATTTTTTCCGAACAATAACCCCGATTCTACAAATAATTCTCTTCTTAATTTTACTTCCAATGTATGGGCTCATGGGCCTCATCATTACTCATGTCATCATAAGATCCTTCAACGGTCTGCTCGGTTACTACTTCGTATCACGTCCTTTCAAAAGCTCTCCTTCCAACTGATCCACAACCCATTTGCTTCCGTTTTTACTTGGGTCACCAAAGTACCGTTCTAGTATGTTCCCGAGATCATTATTCGACACCGCGGGCGCATTTTTAACTTTCTCAATCAACTCATTTGGATTTTCTGCAAAGAAAGTATGCTTTTCGTCATGTTCTTTTAGGCTGTAATAATCTCCCCATTTTTTGGTTTCAAAGAAAATCGGAACCTTGTATTGGAAAAGAGCCTCCAAAACAGCTGTGCTGTGAGAACCAACCACCACATCATTGTCTTTGATTGCGTCCTGCAATCCATTTTGAGCAATCATAATATCGTCACGTTTCAAAAAGTCAGGTCGATATTTATCAAGCCAGTTTTTAAACCCGTCACGATAATTTCGAAAAGTAAAAGTCACAAGAACGTCGGGACTATTCAGCAAAACTTCTAGATAAGGAACCACCTCGCTCGGCACGGCCAATTGCTCTGAAACAAAAAGCACTCGAATTTTTCTATTTTCTCTGGATTTATTCGCAACACCCGTATCAGGATTTTTAGGACTCTTATTTTCGTCTTCTGTTTCCTTTTCTAGCGGCCGCATCGGTCCGGAAACAAAAAGTTGTTCCGGTCGATAGGCATTACTATTTTTTACATAATATTCTTTCCACCACTCACTCCAAACACCGTATTTATCGACAGACAAACTTTTCTCACCATCAAACCCCGGCAAAAAGTCATAGAGGTTATAGTGCCGAGAAGCAACTCCGTGAAGTATACCCACTGTCGGAATAGAGTTTAGCTTGCAACCAATTACCGCATGGAAATTACGATCAAGAGCAGCCGCGATAAAAGAGGCCTTAACCCCAATGACACGCAAAATCAATTTCATGATTTTTGTTGCCCAAATGTCATCATAAACATCGAGGAAGTGATGAGACGCAACAAGAAGCTTGAAACGAGCCTGGGGATCTTTTTCGGTTTCAAAAACCTGGGGACCAAATTTGCGTTTAGCACGACGACGATCACCCGAAATGACACTCAGGTACTTTCCGACAAAAGCCACTCCTTCAGAATAAACAACCGGGCGCTTTCTTACAAAAACATGCTTCAATAACGCCTTCCATGATTCCAAACTGCGAATAAACTCAACGAAAGGAATATTTCTTTGGCGCAGCTCTCTATAAATAAATTTCATTCTGAAATCATAATCCTGGTTTTTTTCAAACTTATCGCCGATGAAAACCATTAGCTCGCGGTTTTTTATAATCAAAATTGGCAAACAAAATAATGTAACCAGAATCTGGACAAAAATTCCAAATGGCAAAAATGTGAATGGGTTTCTAAATCCCTCTTTAGAAAATTGCCTTATTTCGCACCCGTAGGCCTCGAGATAACACGAAAAAAGACTTTTGTATGGCGGCTCATAAAAATAGACATTCTTAAAATCCTTCAGATGGGCTAATAGTTTTTTGTACTGGGTATATGGCAGACAGAAATATAGAAAAAGGTTGTTGTGATACATCCACCACAACTCATAACCCTTATATGTGAAAGACTTCGGCAAGCGAGTACCGTCTGCCAACTTTAAATGTGAGAGTTCTTCGATAAAGGCACTGGCTTCGTATATGCTCCCAGGCTCGACAAATTTTTCAATATCCAACCATTCAAAACCAGCCGTTTCCACCTCGGATTGAAATTTCTGACTCGAAACAATCGCCTCATATTTATGATTTTTGTCCTTGGATTTTGACCAAGCGGACGGAAGTGTCTCGCCAAACACAACCAAAATACTTTCTCTTTTGTTCATATTTATTCTGGACTAGACTTCAAAACACTAATCAAGTTATTAACGGTGTTTTGATGTACGTGATTCCAGGCCTTTGGACTAGCATTTGTGTTATGTGGTGAAAGAATGACGTTACCAATCTCCCGGAGCGGACTGTTTGCTCCAAGCGGCTCGTCTTCAAACACATCGAGGGCTGCACCGGCAATTATTTTGTTTTGCAAAGCTTCGACAAGATCTTTTTCGACAACAACGGGCCCCCGTGAAGTGTTGATGAAATAAGCAGTTGGTTTCATCATCGCAAACCGCTCTTTATTCATGAGGTCACGGCTCGTTGGGTTAAGATCGCAGTTCATACTCACAAAATCCGCTTCCTTGAGAAGATTTTCGAACGGCACAAGATCTGGTGCGACGGGTTTAATGTCGCAAGCAAGCACTCTCATACCAAAAGACTCAGCTCGCTTTTTAATTGCATTGCCGACATTGCCCAAACCAACGATACCAAGCGTACATTCGCTCAACGAAACAGTCATTCGCTTCGACCAAATTCCTTGCTTCATTTCTCTATCGAGATTGATGATGTCGCGAGCAAAACAAAGTATGTAACCCAAAACACTGTCCGCGACCGGAATGGTAAATGCATTGACTGTGTTTTTAATCGCCACGCCAAATTCTTTTGCCGCAGCCTGGTCAAGTGAGTCGATACCCGTTCCCCATTTTGAAATCACTTTTAGTTTCGGAGCGTTTTCGAGCACTTTGCGAGTGACCCGGTCGTCGCCACAAAGCATGGCGTCAATGTCGCCAATAACGGCTAAAAGCTCTTCTTCTGAAAGACGCTCATTAACCCTCGGGATCACCATTTCAATTCCCTCTTTTTCAAATTGCTCACGAAACTGCTCGGCAATCGGCTGGAAATACGGAGCAGAAATCAGGGCTTTGAATTTGTATTTCATGTTCGTTATATAGTTCGTTTATATTGCCACAAAACCTACTTCTGGCAAAGAAAAAACCGTCCAGCACCTGCTGAACGGTTTTGTGTCTCTGTAGCCTGAGCTAGGCGCCCTCGGGGGCAGTGGCCTTTGGGCAGTATTCAAACCGCCAGATCGTCACCACCGTGTTCAGGTCGGGCAACGGTATGTCGTTCACCGTCGCCAGGTGGTACTGCACCAGCTCCTGGTTCGCAGTGTCTGGCGCCATGCCGAGGAGGTCCTCCTTGGTCAACTCGCCGATCCTCTTGACGATGCACTCGGTTCGCTTGAACGTCGTGCCGTCGTCGGGAAGCAGGTTGCCACGACCGCCGGAAATCGGTGGCCCAGGCTTCGCGACGAAACGGACCGGCAATGGCTCATCCGCTGGGATGAAGTTCTTGTGGCCAGGGTCAGAACGATCACCCAGCCGGATCACAGCCGTGATGGTCTGCGCAAGAAACTGAAGCAGATAGACCTGGCGAACCCAGAAACCCTTGTCTGTGTACTCCGGCGCACGATCAAGACCTGGAACAGGAACGAATTCGGGAACGGGCATAAAAACCTTCCTCTCTGTTGCGGTGTTTTCGTCCTTAACTCGGCGCAGATGCCGAAGTTTTCTGCTTTTAAGATAGCAGACTTAATCTATTTTGTCAATATTGCCCTAACTGGTGCCGCCTCTTGCCCACCGATCTTTATCGGAAAACACATGAGCTGATACATCCCCGGTTTTACTTTACTTAAATTAATCCCCTCAAGAAGCGCCACTTCTTTTCCAAGTAGAATTTTATGCACGGCAACCGCCTCATCAAATTTCGCAATCGAAAGATAATCGACACCAACCAGTATAAATTTTCGCTTGGTTAGCCACTGTGCAGCATCAGCAGTTAAGCCAACATAGTTTTTTGTAAACACTGACCCCTTAGACCAGAGTACTGAGTTTGAAGTTTTGAAAAGAATTCTGGTAATGTGTTTTGGAATTTTCAATTTATCAAGATCAACCGCAGAAATTTCTTTAACTTTTGGAAGATGAGCCACAAAAACCGGACCGACAAAAATCTCAAGCGGCATTTTGTCTATTGATTTTCCGCCAGAAACAAAATGGAGTGGCGCGTCGATGTGCGTACCCGCATGAAGACCAAAATGTATACTGCTATCGTTGCAGACATGACCCTGGTCCAGGCTCAAATGTTTCGTACACTGAGGTGTGATGGCGTTTGGCCACAAAGGGAGTTTGTCATCAACAGCAACTGAAATGTCGATTATTTTCATATTCTGGTTATGATTGCAAAATTAGCTTCAAATGTTTTCCTTCTTTCTGTAATTTCCAAGCCTTTTCGAAATCTTTAATTTGCAAAACATTTTCGACAAATCTTGCCGTATCTAGAAACGACAATAGCTTGAGGGCCTGTCCGAAATCTTCACTTTCAGCGCCAACTGATCCGACTATCACCTTTTCATGCCCCACCAAGTTTTCAAAGTTGTATTTCATGTCTGCATATGGAAAACCGAGAAGCAACAACGTCGAATCACCCGTACTACCACTCAAAACAATATCGAGTGCCTCAACAGAACCCGTCGCTTCAATAATTAATTTAAACTGACCGATATCTTCTAGGTCGGTCGAAGTTTTTTCAACCTTATCTTCGAGAAACTTCAAACGTTCGGCCTTTTTGTCAAAAACCGTAACCTTGTGACCTTCGCGAGTCAAAACCTGAGCGGCAAAATTCCCTATTGGGCCCGCACCTACGATCGCAACCTTTGAGCCAGGAGTTAGTCGTCCTCTGACCCGACGCAAGGCGCGCAAAACAACCGCCAATGGTTCGGTCAGGGCGGCTGTTTTTAAATCAAGTCCCGACGGTAGGCGGTGAACTGCACTGCCAGGCACAATGACGTACTTGCTATACGCGCCATTATGGTTTATCACTCCGACTTCTTTACGATCAGAATCTTTGCGAGAAAGTATGCACTCACCCACAACTTTGTCGCCGGACTTGAAATGCTCACGGTATCTGTTGTTTGAACCAACTCTTACGATGGTTCCAGAATATTCATGCCCGGGAGTTATCGGGTAATGCGCGATCCCGTTGCGATAATACCCAAGTGACCCTTCAAAAACTTCAATGTCTGTACGACAGATACCGACATATGCCACTCTGATCAAAATATCCCCCGGCAACATGGTCGGCACCGGCACCTCTTTAATCGTTGCCTTGTTCGCTTGTTCTATAACGACTGATTCATTTGTCTGCGGTAGTGGGAAATATAAATCCTCGGTGTCTTTGTCTATGTCTAAACCACGATCCTTATACCACCCCCGGTAACTTCCTTTCCATTGGTAATATCTGAAACGCAAAATCTCTTCGATACGTTTTAAAGAAAAATTTGGATATGAAGCAACAATGTCTGTAGCAAGGCGCCAAACTGGAGAGAAAAAATCAAGCTTCACCTGCGGTGGATGCTTCATGCCAATGCGATATGCCGCAATTGCTTCCCGACGGTAACGGTTAAATACCTGATGCCATGCCTCATTGTGAATATGGTAAATAGCAGCTTTTGGTTCATAGAAAATATCAAACCCATGATCTCGATGATATTTTGCCCATTCAATGTCCTCGAGACCGAAGAGTCTTTCGTCAAAATTTCTTTTTTCCCAAAACATTTTTCGGACCGCCGAGTTGGCATTGTTGGCAAAATCAATCGGCATACCTTTGTTTACGGGATGTTTGCCGAACAATCTTTTAAAATCCCTTTTTTCAGAAAATTTCGAGGTTGCATGTCCAACCTGACGACCATAAACCATGGCCACTTTTTCATTTTTAAATGGCTCAACTAACTTTGAAAGCCATTTATTGTCGACGGGCAAAACATGCGCCGAAGCAAAAACCAAATATTTTCCTTTCGCTTCAGCACAACCCACATTTAAAGCATATCCAAAAGTAAAATCTCGGCTCTCAATTTTTACAATTTTTGCTTGGAATTTTTCAGCAATTTCTAAAGTTCTATCGGAAGAACCAGAATCAACAATGACTACTTCGAAGTCTTGGTGGTCCTGATTTTTAATAGCACCAAGAAGGTTGCCGAGGTGTTTCTCCTCGTTATAGGTACGGATGACGATACTAGTTTCAGGCATAAGTTTTTACAAGCGGGTCGTCGGCCATTTTTTTCTCAACCTTCACAAGATCAGCTGGGGTGTCGACGCTATAAGTTTCAAATTCCTCGTAAACCATTTTTACTTTTTGACCATTTTCCAAAACTCGCAACATGTCTATTGACTCAATACGCTCGAGAGTGGTCGGTGCCCAAGTATTAAACTGTAAAAGAAAATCTCGGGTAAAAGGAATGATACAGACCTGCTTATACATTGGAATGTCTCCGCCCTTCCATTTCTTACGAGACGGAATCGCTTCACGAGAAAAATAAAGCGCAAAATTATTTGGATCCACAACAACCTTCGGACAGTTTTGATCTTGGTGCTCTTCAACACTTCGGATCGGCGCCATAAGATTTACAACCTTGAGATCTGAATCGGTCAAAAACGGCTCGACGGCAAGGTCGATCATGTCAGCAACAATCATTGGCTCGTCACCCTGAAGCATGACGACAATGTCGAGTTTATTTCCCGTCTCGGCTTCGATTTTAAGCATTGCTTCGGCGGTGATGTCTGAGCACCCTGGGTGGTCGTTTCGTCCCATAACACATTTAGCACCGATCGATTTCGCATATTCAGCGATCACTTCATCGGGGGTAACGATATACACTTCGTCGAGCATTTTGCTCATTTTTGCACGCTTATAGACATGGCCGATCATTGGCATACCCAAAATCATTTCCATCGGCTTACCTGGAAACCTAGAGGAGCCCATTCGGGCTGGAATAACCCCCACAATATGGCGTTTATTATCCATGTGTGGGCATTATATATGAATCCTACACCTCTTCAAAGTCTAAATTTTTAATGAGCTCAAACTGCTTTTCTACACTTCCAAGTTTGGCAACAGTGTACGGATTTGGATAATACGCTTCCTCTGGAGACATCGCGACAAATTTTCCATCCGCGACATCATTTCTCACAAAAAAAGCATCTTGCCCGTAGGAATCACAGGCGACTAAAGCGTAACCTTTCTTTTTTGCTAGTTTGTTAAGGGCCGCCAGAGAAGCTCCAAAGTAAAGCGGATGCCCATGATGAGGATCATAACGATGTTCGGGATTGTATTTTATGGTTAAGGAGCGCTGTCCAAGGGCTGGGTTATATTCCATTGCCACCACACGAGGATTAACTGCCTCTATCGCTTGCCACACCCAGTAGTCGTTGCTATCAATATCTATCGACAACAAATCAATCTCTCCGACCGATCCATTGTCTTTCAGTGTCTGATTGATATTTTCCGCATTAACAAAACTGGTTACCGTTTTAATATTTTGAGATCGACTACCTAGTTTTTCTTTATAAAAATCCCTGGCTGACTTTATCCACTCATCATTAGCATCAATAAGAAGTCCGTTCCATCCAAAATTTAATGACAGGTTTGCAGTATTACACTCCCTGCCAGTCTCCACTCCCATTTCCACAAAAGTGCAGTTGGTTGTACCAATCTTTGAAAAAATATAGTTTAGTATTCCGTCAGTCCCGTGCTTTGAATAAAATTTGAATTCGGCGTTTTTGAAAGCAAGCCGCTGGTTTAAATGGGGAGCAATCAACCCTTGATAATGAGTCAGAAACAATGAGTTTAGCTGGCCATCAAGAACATCTATTTTTTTAGGATAAAGACTGTCTCGCAAAGAGTCAAAAATCTTCCGCGGTAAAATTTTCCTTAGTATTTTTTTAATTTGCATGTTTCGGAGTAAGCTCAAAAACCCCATCCTCGATAAGGAAGTTGTAGTGGTTTGTCTTAGTAATCTGCTTTATTTTGTAAATTGTTTTTCTATCAAAATGCCTGGCATCATCAATAAAAATCAAGTGACTCTTTAGTGGGTGAGCAAAAATCGATTCCAACTCTTTTACTACGGGTGCATTGTCAGCTGTAATTTCCCCACTGCCGTGAGCATCTAGCCAAAACACTGCTCGATCGTCAAGATCTTTTAGAATATCATTTATCAGAATCGCGCTGTCTCCATGGTACAACCGGACATTTCTTTTGTCTTTGAAACGTTCCGCCGCCGCACTAAAAAGTGAATCGTCCAATTCAATGGAGTAAACTCGTTCAAACTTGTCACCGATTTTATCTATCATCCAACCAGCATGTGTTCCAGTCTCAACAAAAATTTTAATACTCGAATCTTTTTGTTTGAGTAAAATGGCCGCCTTGTTTTCTTGACTCGTTTTAACACCCAAAGAAGGGTGAACTAGCCCAACGGACGCAAGTGTTTTTTTGATAAATTGTTTAATCTTCATGAGTTTAATCCGACTGTTTAATTCGACGGCGGCACACAAATAATCAAACCTTGCCACCAAGTAGTCGTAATCGGACTTATGTGGTTTTCTTCTTGAAATTCCCGAACTGCCTTCTCCACACCAGGCCAATTACTTGTTCGGTAGTCGTCAAGCATAATTACACCACCTGGGACCATTTTTGGATAAAAAAACTCTAGACCGTCTTTTGTCGACTGATACAGATCAGCATCAAGATAAACAAAACAAAATTTTCTACCTTCGAGACCACGGGCAGTTTCTGGAAATAATCCTTTTTTAAACTCAACGTTTTGGCAGTCTGCAAAATACTCCCTTACATCCTCAAGATGAACATCGCCGAATTGTTTTACCGTTCCTTCAACGGAAACCTTTCTAGTTACATCGGTCTCTCTTTTATCTTTTTCCGACAATGCTGGCAAACCCTCAAAGGTATCGAACAAAAAGAACTTTTTAGAAGTTTTTGAAAAACAATAAGCGATCATTTTGGCAGTACCGCCCTTATACACGCCAACCTGGGCGACGTCACCGTGCGGCAGAAGAGCGGCATGTTTGGCAAACTGATACAACATAAAACAGCGGTCGATCTTTACAAGTGATCGGTCACGAATCTTTTCATATAAATCCAAAAAAACTGGGTCGAGATCCCAGAACCCCTTATTTGAGACTCTAATTTCTAGCTTAAAAAGGCCGAGCGCCCTGTTGACTAAATCTATGATACTTCTGCGAAATTTTTTCATTCTTAGTCCACTATCTATTCATCAGCTCACGATAATAAACCAGAATACCTTCTACCTTTTTATTTAAATCAAAATCTTTTTTTATTCTATTGTATCCTTCCCTGCCAAACGACTGGCTTTTCTGAGTATCTACTAAAATATCCAAAATTTTTTCGGCCATTAGCTTAGAATCAAAAGGATTAACAACATATCCAGTCACACCATCAATAACAGCTTCTGGAGTTCCGCCGTAACAGGTACCAACAACTGGTTTGCTTGCCGCCATCGACTCAAGAACAATTCTCGGAAGCGAGTCGAAACAAATAGAAGGTACAACCACGACATCTGCACAGGCGTAAGTATACTTTATTTCACTTCTTTCTATCCAGCCGGTAAAAATTATACTACTCCCTATTCCAAATTTTTCGGCCTCATTCTTCATGTAGTCAGTGTGGCCGTCTATTTTACTCACAACCAGCAATACCGCGTTTGGCACTACCTTTATTATTTCCTTCATCGCTTCAAGTACAACACTGCCACCCTTGGCCTCACTTAATCTTCCACCGAACAGAACAACTTTTTTCTCGATCAAACCAAATCTTTCTCGATACTGTTTTGTTTGACCTTCGTCTACCTGCCACAAATCTGCGTCAATTCCAGTGTGCATTACCGAAACATTTTTAATGCTGTTTTGTGAAAGAGCCTGAACCAAAGCATCGCTGACTGCAAAAAGTTTGTCAGCATAACCAAGATATCTTCTAATAAAAAAATTCCTGAAAGGGTTCCATCTTTTTTTTGCCTGTTTTAAATGATCCAACCATGTTGTTCGATAATCAAAATTCTTTAAATAACGGTCCGTTTGTAATTTAGAGAAATTGAAAGACATCACATCACGGGCCGTAAAAACAACCGCTTTAGAATATTGTTTTGCAAGTTTTATTGACTGATATGAGAGATAGAAATGAACATTGTTAACATGAACCACATCCGGCCTTACCTTTTTCAATATTTCCTTCACCTGGGCAACAGCCGGTCGATTATACAAACTTACATACCACCGCCATTTACTAGGATAATTACTTACAATTCTAAAAACCTTAAGGCCTTGGTACTCGAACTCGCCGGCTTCTTCATCTTTCCGACAAGTTGTTATCACGAAAATTTCATGACCAGGTTTTTTCATACCGATCGCAAGTTCGAAGGTAGAAATTCCCGCTCCGCCAAAACTCTGTGGCGGAAAATCATCTGAAAGAAATAGGATTTTCATGGAGAAAATTTATAAATGGATAGATCGCCAAAAACCGCAACCTCTTTAAGAAAAGGATATTTTTCCAACCGCCAAAGCGGATCGGTCTTTTTGTCCCAAACAAGATATTCCACCTCATATCTACTCCAAACTTGTTGCAACCAAAGTGGTGTTGGTACAGAAAGTGTTTCTTTGTACAAAGCAATTGCCTCTTCTATTTTTTCATCAGGAATCGCCCCGTAGGAACCGAGAAGTTCCCGATAGTATATGCCGTATAAATTCCAAGAGATAAATCCTGGTTCAGCAAAAAATACCTCTTCAACCTCACTTACCCCAACTCCTCGCAGTCGATAAATAGTAAACAAAACATCGAGAAGTCGTTCTTTGGTAGCTGTAAGCGAGTTCATTGCTACCCTGTGATAAAAAACATTAAGCGGCGTATATATAACGGTCAGATGCGAAGTTTCGTCATTACCAAAAACAACGGCTTCCTTTTGAGCATTCTCGCTTAGCCATTTCATAACCAGTCCATATCTCTGTCTATTGATAGCGATCTGGCCACCATCGCGGGAATCGTGTAGGTAAGAATCAACTTGGGTAAATATTCCAGTAAAAACACTGACAACAATAATTATTGCCGCCAGTGGTTTTTTGTAAGAGTTATAAAGACTTGGACCCCATCGATTGAGCAGATGAAAAAACACAATCAGTACAAAAATAAAGGCCAGTGGTTTGCTATAAAACCAATGATAGTGTGCTGGTTGCAAAATTTTACCTGTAAGGATTTGCTGGTTTTGGGTTATGAATGGAGTAAGGAGCAACGCTAAACCAAAAAAGAATTTTTCCTTGTCCTCTTTTGGAAAACCGAGGAGAAAAATAACCAAAGCAAGGATGACGGTAAACCCAACGAACGTTGGGGCGTGAGAAAGAACCACTCCAAACCTTGCGCTGGCCTCTGCATAGGTTGGATAAAGCGACACCTTATGTAGGTTAATGAAATAAGGAATGGCTATTACGAGCCCACCGATAAACACGCTTGAAAGCCTTGTAGCTTCATGCCATTTTCTCCGAAACAATAGCGACAAGACTAAAATCCCTCCAAATGAATAAAGCCAAGTCCAAGAGTAAAAATAATTATAAAAATTCAAACCGAGAATAATCGCGCTGGCAACCCCAAAACGCCAATCTCCTTTTTTATAAAACAGCCAAAAAGTTATTAGAAATGCAAAAAACGGAATAAAAATCATCGCTGGGTTAACCGGGCTCGCAATACGCAGAAAACTATCCGGACTCACGCCATGCAAAATTTTATAAACACCAGCGTAACTCAAAAGCGAATCAGCCAACAAAAGCACAGAGGAGCCACAAAGCGCTATAAACTTATCTCTTGAAAAAAGAAAGGTGAAGAAATAAATCAAAAGAAAGGTGAAGAAAGTGAGAACAAACCTCGAAAGCAAAAGCGTGTCATTTATATCGAGCGAAAAAATCTTGCCCATATAAGCGACCACCATTGGTTGCAGTGGTTGCCACAGATAAGGACCGTCTTTCCCATCTTTGTAGTAGACATTGGCGACCCTAGGGTGACCGTCCATGACTTCGCGCGTCAGGGCTGATCGTGGAGAATCCGGCAACAACTCTATACCCTGGTAAATACCATCATCGATGTGCTCGATTCGAAAATAAATCTGAGGAAAGGCGACAATTATTGAAACCAGGACAGCAAAAAAAATTGCCACCTTATGGTCTTGAACAAATCTTTTGAGTAAATTCATCCTGTTTACATCCATTTTTTGTACCAAAGCTGAAACATCAATAATGTCCACAACGGTTTTCGATTATCCTCTTTTCCTGAAAAATGATCTTCTTTGAGGACTCTAATGTACTCATATTCAAACAAACCGCCTTCTTTTATGGTTTTTTCACTAAGCACCTCATTACAAAAATCTTTGAGATCACTCCTCAACCAACCAGTTAAGGGTATACCGAATCCTTTTTTCGGTCTATTGACAATGTTTTTAGGCAATTTATCCTCCATTAATTTTTTAAGTATATATTTTGTCGTAAAACCGTGGTTTTTGTACCTAAAAGCCAAAGAATTCACAAAATCCGCAAATACAAAGTCCAAAAACGGTGCCCTAACCTCTAGAGCATGAAACATACTTGCCCGATCAACCTTCACCATAACCTCATCCATTAAATACGTGCGCAAGTAAAGATAAATAATTTTATTTTTCCAGCTCGCATTTTTTACTTCCTCTAAATAACTATCAATTTCTTCGTACTCGTTTTTGTCTTTCAAATCATTCCAGATTTCTTTTTTAAACAACTTCGCCCTTTCCTCTTTTCCAAAACTACCCAGCCATTTTTGATGACGGTATTTTTTTGCCACGTCGAAACCGTCTACAAATTTTTTGGCTTTAAATCTGGGACTAAAATTTACATTACTTGCTGGCAAGTAATTGACGATTTTTTTAATAAAATTATTCCTTATGAATTTTGGAACCAGACTATACAGCGTTGCAAACTTCTCGGCCTGAAAGGTTGGATACCCCGCAAAAAGTTCGTCACCGCCGTCCCCACCAAGCGCCACAGTAACGTGCTCCCTCGCAAACTCTGAAAGGAAAAGGGTTGGGATAATGGAAGCATCCGCAAGTGGTTCGTCTATTACCTCCGCAACTTGAGGAATAATTTCGAGCAATTTTTTTGCACTTAAAATTTTAGTGTGATGGTCTGTGCCAAGAAAATCACTTACTTGTTTGGCATAATTCGATTCATCAAAGCTCTTTTCCTCAAAACCAATGGAAAAGGTCTTTATTTTCTCTTTGCTGTTCTTTTGAGCATAGTAAGCAATTGTCGAACTATCGAGGCCACCGCTCAAAAATATTCCCAACGGAACGTCTGATATCATTCTTCTCTTTACACTGTCTTCCAACTTACTACCCAAAGTTTTTATGGCTTCTGAAAAAGGAATATTCTTAGTTTCAAAATTGGCATTCCAAAATTTTCCCTTTTCTATTTTCCCATTGAAAAAAGAAATGTACGAAGCTGGTTCGAGTTTGTGTAATCCCTTAAAAATACTATTAGGAGTTGGAACATATTCATAAGCTAAATACTTATTCAAAGATTCCAGGTCGATCTCTTTTTTAAATGATGGATGCTTTAGAATAGTTTTTAATTCTGAACCAAAAATTAGTGTTCCATCAAATACACCCCAGTAAAGTGGCTTTTTCCCAAATCTGTCCCTTGCGAGCAATAATTTATTTGAGCGAAAATCATAAATCGCGATAGCAAACATTCCGTTAAGCTTTTCAAAACATTTTTCTCCATGTTCCTCATAAAGCCTGATGATAACCTCAGTATCGGTGCCACTTTTAAATGGCCGAGCATTCTTTCTGTTTAGTTCCTCTTTTAATTCAAGGAAATTATATATTTCGCCATTGAAGACAATAGCAATGGTCATTTCCTCATTCCACATCGGCTGTTTACCGAGCGCGCTAACATCAAGAATACTCAACCGGGTATGTGTAAGACCGACCCCATCTTTAAAATATGTGCCATTATCGTCTGGACCGCGGTGCTCTATCGAGCTTCGCATTAATTCCAAATCTCCTAATCCGCCTCTACCAATAAATCCAGCTATTCCACACATAGTTTAAATTTTTTCTTCATTAAAATTCAATTTTACTATAGAAATATTCTACACCTTAGCTCCTCCCTGAACCTTGTCCTGAAAAATTAAACAAAAAACAAAAAAACTTAATATTGCCAAAAC
>CAYMIB010000010.1:0-27232 GCA_964390475.1 uncultured Candidatus Saccharibacteria bacterium
CCTCGACCCGGTGAACACCTACGAAATCGTCCAGATTTTGAAAAAAATAAACGACCTTGGCACGATCATCATCTTGACGACCCACAATAAAGGCGTTGTTGACTCGGTTGGTCGGCGGGTTATCACTCTCGATCGTGGTAAAATTGTCCGCGATGACCCAGAGGGTAAGTACCATCTGTAAAAGGTGCACAGCATAGTTTTTAAATTTTACGCTTTACGCAATGATCACTACAAATTTTAAAAGAATAATCCGGTCCGGTTTCTTTAATTTCGTTCGCAACGGTTTCGTTTCTTTGTCCTCGGTTTTTGTCATGGTGGTGACACTTTCGGTTATCGGCTCACTTCTTTTTGGCAGCGCCATTTTGAATGCGACTTTAAACGAACTTCGAAACAAAGTTGATCTCAACGTTTATTTCGTTCAAAAGGCACCGGAGAAAGATATTTTGGCGATAAAAGATACTCTAGAGACCCTGCCGGAAGTCGAAACAGTGAATTACGTTTCGCAGGAACAAGCTTTGGCCGAGTTCACCGTTCGACACGAAACTGATCAGCTCACCCTGCAAGCCCTGGCTGAACTTGATGATAATCCTTTGGGTGCGGTGCTGAACGTCAAAACCAAGGAACCGTCGCAGTATCAGGGTATTGCGGAATTCCTCCAAGGCCGAAACATTTTAGGTAGTGCCGGTACGCCAGTTGTCGATAAGGTCAACTATTACCAAAACAAAGCGGCGATCGACAAATTAACCGGCATTATTAATTCTTCAAAAAAACTTGGGTTTATTTTGACACTAGTTTTGGTTATTATTTCGATCCTGATTACCTTCAACACCATTCGTTTGGTGATCTTCGTTTCGCGAGAAGAAATTTCCGTCATGCGTTTGGTAGGTGCCAGCAATTTCTATGTTCGTGGGCCGTTTGTCATTACCGGTGTTCTCTGTGGAGTCATTTCAGGCATAGTTACGCTGATTATTTTTTATCCGGTTTTGTTCTGGTTTGGTCGTTTTACTGAAAGTTTTTTCATCGGTTTCAATCTTTTTGATTACTACACCTCAAACTTCGGGCAACTTTTTGCAATAATCATCGGCTCGGGAATTGTGATCGGTGCGGTGTCTAGCTTCCTAGCGGTCAGGAAGTATTTACAAACGTAACCGGCGTGGTCAGCGCCACAGTGTGAGCTGGCTAAAAACATGAAGATGCGGAAATACATATTCGTAACTGGTGGAGTAATGTCTGGAGTCGGAAAAGGAATCGCCTCATCTTCTATCGCCCTCATTTTAAAGGCCCGCGGCATGCGGGTGACGGCGCTCAAAATTGATCCGTATATAAACGTCGATGCCGGCACAATGAACCCGACCGAGCATGGTGAAGTTTTTGTGTTAAAGGACGGCGATGAAACCGACCAGGACATGGGCAACTACGAGCGCTTCCTGGATACCGATCTGACCCGGGTGAATTACATGACGACTGGTCGAGTGTATCTCGAGGTCATTCGTCGTGAGCGAAATCTGGAATACAAAGGCAAGAACGTCGAAGTGGTGCCGGATGTGCCGCTGGAAGTCATTCGCCGAATAGAAAAAGCGGCCGAAGAAGCAAGGGCTGATGTAACGGTTATTGAGATCGGTGGCACGATCGGCGAGTATCAAAATATTATTTTCCTCGAAGCGGCGCGTATGTTAAAGAGTAAACATCCGGATGACGTGGCGATTGTAATGGTCAGCTATTTACCCATGCCGTCAAAGATCGGGGAGATGAAGACAAAACCGACCCAAACTGCAGCTCGGGCCCTGAACAGCGTTGGTTTGCAGGCCGATGTCATCATCGCTCGTAGTGAAGTACCACTTGACCAAAAGCGCAAAGACAAAATCGCTCTTTTTTGCAACATTCGGCCAGAAAATGTCATTGCCGCACCGGATGTCGAAAGCATTTACGATGTGCCGGTTAATTTTGAAAAGGATCACCTCGGTGAAAGCCTTTGCAATGTTTTGAAAATTAATCATAAGAAAAGAGCGAGTAAGAAAGGCGTTGGATCGGGCAAAAAAGCAACCGACCTTTCTCGCTGGAGCGCATTTGTAAATAAAGTAAAAAATCCGAAGGGGGTAGTAAAGATCGCCATTGTCGGCAAGTATTTTAATTCCGGAGACTTCGTGGTTTCCGATGTTTATATTTCAGTTATCGAGGCGATCAAGTTTTCGGCTTTTACTCTCGGTCGCAAACCAGTACTTACATATTTAAATTCTAAAGATTTTGAAACCGGCAAACTAAAGCTTTCAGAACTAAAGAAATACGACGGTGTCCTTGTGCCTGGCGGTTTCGGTTCAACTGGGGTTGAAGGAAAAATTAAAGTCATCGAATATGTCCGAAAAAACAATGTTCCATATTTTGGAATCTGTTATGGCATGCAAATGGCTGTCATCGAATACGCTCGCAATGTTTTGGGCTGGAAGGATGCTCATACTACTGAGGTTGATCCGCGCACGACACATCCGGTTATCGACATCATGATAGACCAAAAAGGAAATGTCGCGGAGAAAAAATACGGCGCGACCATGCGACTCGGTGCGTATCCATGTGAACTCAAAAAAGGTACAATCGCGGCGCAGGCCTATAGCTCAGCGCTTGGCGGTGGCAACAAAGGCGTAAAAAAAGAAGTACGAAAAATTTCCGAACGCCATCGTCATCGTTACGAAGTAAATCCTGCTTACATAGAGGATCTAGAAAAAGCTGGCTTGGTTTTCTCTGGCGTTTCACCCGACCGTAGGCTTATGGAAATCGCTGAACTGCCGCGAAACCAGCATCCGTTTTTCTTGGGCGTTCAGTTTCACCCAGAATTTCTTGCCCGACCACTTGCGCCTCATCCGATTTTCTCAGAATTTATAAAAGCGGCGATTGCAAAAAGTAAATCGTAATTGAAAGAATAATCACAAACAGAACAACCTCAGCCGCAAACATTTTGGATTGGACATATTTACTGAACCAATCGGGGTCACCGTGATGATGAATTGCTTCTGCTAGTGTTCCGGGGTCCCAAGACCTGAATAGTTTTTTCGATTGGTGATCGAGTTTATAATTTCGCTTTGTGAATGGATGAAGCCATTTTATTCCCCAGCCCAACCCAAAACTGTCGATAACGAAATGAAAGAAGATATTAAAGCCAACCATAAAAGACCAGAATGGTCCGAATAGAATGTAGGGAATAATGAAACTGAGTGGAACAACTATAAGGGGATAATGGAGACCGTCGCGGTGGTCACGCGTGTTTCCGGCATGAGCAGCAACTATTCTGTGTTTGAAAAGTTCTGGTAAGGCATCAAGGTCGGGGAGTAAAGAAAAAAGTATTCCTGAAACAACGTAGTACCACGTAAGATCGGTTTTAAAAATCCAACATCCGAGCAGGGTTACTATTAAGCCGAAACTCATATGAAGTAGCATGGTGATGTAATTGTTGCAAAAAATTATCAAAAAGAAAACGCCCCTAGTGCGGGGCGCTTATGAAGTAGATGAGTGTGAATGCGCCAGTGAGGATGAAAAAGATCCATTCGACCAGGAACCCAGTGGAGCCCAGGTATTTCCCGAGCCAGTCCTTGTCGCCGTATAGTTTGATCGCCTCCTTAAGCTCCTCTGGCGTCCACGACACCAGAAACTGCCATGAAAGCCGGTTCTGTTTGTCGCAAAAGAACTTGTAGTTGTTATGCGTTGCCGACCAATGTGGCACGTAGAGCCATCTGATACCCCAGCCGACACCAAAGCTGTCGATCACGAAGTGCAGGATGACGTTTACTGCGACGAACATTGCCCAGAACCAGACAAGTGGCCAGTTGGCGACTCCAGCAGAGCTGACATAAGTGTACGAGTAGACGGCGACTGCGACGATCAGGAAAATACTCAGTGTCGTAAGGGTTGGGTAGTGCAGGCCATGGCGATGATCCTTTACGTTTCCAGAGTGAGCCGCCACCCGACCAGCCTTATCACGCCCACGCAGAACATCAAGGTCAGGAAAGAACGCGGCCGCAACACCAACACCGCAGAGTAACCACCAGCTCGTGTCCGCACCGAACAATCGGTGGGCGAGCACTGCTGTGATCAGTCCGAAACTGGCATGTAAAAACATTTCGCCTCCTTTCGATTGTTGAGGTTTGGTTTTTTGTACTGTTAATCTGGCGAGAGAGTAACAAG
This sequence comes from uncultured Candidatus Saccharibacteria bacterium, assembly GCA_964390475.1. Lineage (GTDB taxonomy): Bacteria > Patescibacteriota > Minisyncoccia > Phycocordibacterales > DATGWK01 > JAHFLV01. The sequence goes on from CAYMIB010000010.1 coordinate 4,174, forward strand.
GATTTGGGGTAGGGTCAAATAGCCGACCGAGAAATTTAATAAAACTTGATAAGTTCTTGAATCGGCATGTGTCATGGTTGCCAGGTGAAAAAGCTCGAAAATAACTACGCGTTTATCGATATTCAAAATTTAAACCTTGCCATCAAATCGTGTGGTTGGAAGGTGGATTTCAGAAGGTTTAGAATTTTTTTGAAAGAAAAGTATTCGATTGAAAAGGCTTATGTTTTCACCGGATATCTAGAAGAAAATGAAGATATTTATCATCTTTTGCATTACGCTGGTTACGTTTGTGTTTTTAAGCCAGTACTATTTACCAGTCAAGGTGTTGTAAAGGGCAATTGCGATGGTGAACTGATACTTCAGGCAATGATTGACTATACAAATTATGATAAAGCCGTTGTTGTAACTGGAGACGGAGATTTTTACTGCCTAGTGAAACATCTTGTTGAGCAGAACAAGCTTAAGGTCTTATTTGTTCCGAATCGCCGCAGTTATTCTGCACTGTTGAAGCATGAGATATTCAAACTATACATATACTTCGTTAGTGATTTAAGGGAAAAGCTAGAATATAAAAAAGAAAAGGCCCCATGAGGACGGAACCTCATGGGGTGATCTTTTCCGATCGTGTAACAGATACAGTATACACGAAAGGGTCGCTAAGTCAAGTACTTGTCAAGTCAGAAACCTAGTTAAAACGACAAACGATACCATCAAGGTATCGTTTGGTCTGATTCTGTTATAACCCACCAGCCAGGTCACTCCGAACATCCCTGGTGGCTTGCGGCGTGGGAGCGTGTACGCGTCGCTTCTTAAGTTTTCATGCCGCGACTCGACTTAAGAAACCAAGTCATATACACAGTTCGGCTGCGGATATGACGAATACGTATATTTTAGCGAGTAATAAATAAAAAAGAAAGCAGATATCAACTGGCCTTGAACAATGAAGATTTTTGACGTATTGTAACGGTCATTGCGGGATCGGCTAATGGTAGGCCAATTGCCTCTGGAGCAATGAATCTTGGTTCGAATCCAGGTCCCGCAGCAGTCAACTTGTGTGATACATTTTTGAAATGAAAATTCTTTTTGTTTGTAAAGGGAATATGTTTAGAAGTCAGATGGCCGCGGCTATATATAATCAGATGACTCAAACATCTGATGCAATTTCTGCGGGAACGACAGTCGGATCTCAAGACGAACCAGAAGGATGGAATTTATCCGATATACACTATCTCCCACATTTTTTACAATTTATGGAAGAAAAGGGGATGGATATATCAAAAAACAAAACCACCAAGCTGACTCAAGAAATGATTGATTCTGCAGACCTTGTTGTATCTATGGCTGAAGAACCATACATTCCTGACTTCCTGAAATTAAACGAAAAAATTATCTGGTGGGATGTAGCCAATACTTATTCAACAAGTGGGGTAGATGAAGAATTTGCTACTAAAACATATGAAGTACTAAAAGAGAAAATGTCTCACATAATTAGAAAAAACACTTAAACTCATTAAAGATGTTGAGGGACCAAGACGGGTCAATCTGTTATACTACAAATCGTTAAATAACTCTTAGTCTGTCCCGTGTCAGGTGGTTTCAGACCGGAGAACACGGTCCGTGGTACTCTAGAATTATGAAATTCCCCAAGGATATTTTAGTTATAGATTTTGAAGGCATCTCAGAGCCAGTTCAAATCGGTGCATTACTTTTAGATAAAAACACTCTCGAAGAGAAAGATTCTTTCACAAGTTATATCTGGGCGGATCTTAAAGGTAAAGCCAAGAAGAAATCAGGAATTTCCCAAGAAACTCTTGAGGGAGCACCAAGTCAAGCAGAAGCTGGTCAAATGATTTTTGATCGTTTTGGTACCGACGTTCTTCTTGCGTCTTGGGCTGCGAATGCTGATATGAAGAATTTTGAAAAGATTATTCAGGCAGCGGGCATGGATTGTTTCGGAGCCTACGATTATCACGTTATTGATGTTTGGCCAGTAGCATATATTCATCTGCTAAAGAATAGTTACACGGGCAGTACTTCTTCCGAAGAAATGTTCCAAGCGTTCGGTGCTAAACCGCGAGGTCTCCATGATGCACTTGAAGATTGTCGGATTGCAGCGGAGGTTCTCAGGAAATGTGTTTTGTGACGGTTCGGGTATCCTCCCAGCCAGATAGTGTAATAGTGTAAAAGTATCGGGAGACTAAGGTGGGTCAGTTTGATACAGTAAAAATCCAATAAAATATCTATTATGAAGATCACAATTTGCGGCAGCATGGCGTTTGCTAAACAAATGCAAGAATATACTGAAAAGCTTCAAAAACTCGGGCATGAGGTTCATATTCCTCATGGCGTTGAAGATTACGCGAAGGGAAAACTTACTGACGGCATGGGCGACAGTGAAGCCGCTAAAAGAAAAATTGAACATGACCTGATTCGGCGGCATTACGATTTGATTAAAAAATCTGATGCAGTTCTCGTTCTCAATTACGACAAAAATGGTATTCAACATTACATTGGCGGCAACTCATTTCTCGAATTAGGTTTTGCTCACATTCTTGGCAAGAAAATCTATCTCATCAATCCAGTTCCTGACATCAAACTCATTCGATCTGAAATTGACGCAATGCAACCTGTTGTTTTAAATGGTGATGTCTCAAAGATTAAGTAGTGTCTATCACCGAAAAGTTTTAAAAGACACACCGCAATCGATATAAACTAACATTGACATATTCCCATAATATGTTATTCTGCGCTCTAGAAGCTGCTCTTGTCTTGGCAGCCAAGAAAATGAAGTATCTCACCTGGACCCGAAGTTCAGGCAGAGATGGGGCACTGACGCCTCCATTTTCAAAAACAAGACTGAAGGAATCTTTTATGCTCGTTCGTGAAAGAATGGAACTGGATCGTCGTGGAATGATCCCGCAGTTCATGAAGGATGCGTGGACACGGAAGTACGGTACGAGTGAGCCTATTGAAGAGACCAAGGGCATTGCTCGCCTGGTTTGGTTCGATGCGGTGGTAAGTTTCATTGCACCTGTCGTGTTCATAGCACTCCTGATGGCGGGATTTACTTTCGGTGTGCTTGCTCTCTGTGTTGCAACCGAGCAGTGGAGGCCTCTCGTTGGTCTCAGCATCTGTTCCTTTGTGTCGGCATTCGTTGCCAAGGGATTTGCAGGTGCGGTGACGTATGGGGTGCAGTCCAGGACTAAAACCAACTTCTTCAACTGCAGTCTCGGAAATGTGCGGCGGTGGATGAAGATGGGCGAGGGCGAGCATCTCGGTCAGTACCCCGAGTTTGAGCTTCGCCACATGGCAGAACAGGTGTTAGTCGACCAGGCTGCCAAGATCCTCGCTCTTGAGTGGAAAACTGGCTGTGTAGCCGATGAGACTCCGGAGTCGGAGGATCTGAGGCGGGAGTTTCGTTTCAAGTATCGGGTTCTCAATGACCTCGGGCTTGTAGACTGCCCATGGCGCCGACTGTTCGAAATGGCCCGTGAACGTCTACAGGCAAAAGCGTGAGATTCCATAAGTGAGTTCGGAGCCGATCCTTTGGGTCGGCTCCTTTTTTATTTATACAAAAGAAAAGCTCCGGTCTTGCGACGCGGAGCGGTTGATGGGAGAGGTATTGCTGCTCGCGACTTATTGATCCAAAAAAACTGTCGTGAAATGATTTGTTACAATAAATCCCATGTGGATTCTATTCGCTTTTCTGGCTCCGGCACTCTACGCCATAGCGGAAATATTTGATGAGTACCTAAGCAATCGGGGATTTAAAAATATCTCATCACTTATATTTTTTGCTTGCCTTCCAAATTTTTTGTTCGTGCCGGTTATCTTCCTCATCGAAAGACCGACGATGCCATCGTTTCATCTGCTTTTGCCACTCATCGGTGTGGCTCTCACCAATCTTTTGTATCTGTACCCGTATTACAAATCCTTGAAGATCGAGGACACTTCGGTTGTGTCAGCTTTCTTCTCTTTTGGAAAAATAATCATTCCGGTATTTGCTTTTGCGTTTATCGGGGAAATTTTGGAGCTGCGCGAGTATATCGGCATCGGAATAATCATATTCGGGAACGTCTTCCTGGCATTTCACACAACAAAAAAGAAAGTGAAGCTGAGTAAGGCTTTTTACCTCATCATTTTTGCTTCAACACTGTTGGCCATTGAGGGAATCCTATTCAAATATATGTTTGAGCAGGGAATGAGCTGGAGTACGGCTATTGGTGGCCAGCTCATCATTTCATGTTTCCTGGGATGTTCAGTGTTATTACTTTTTAAAAAATCGAGAAAACATATTCTGGAAGATCGAGCTAATTTCATAAAAAATGCCGGATTCTTTTTTACCGAGGAACTATTTACTTTTCTTGCGCTGGCCGCAGAGGTTTATGCGATTAGTCTCGCTCCAGTGAGCTTGGTCAAAGGCATCGGCATGGCTATTCCGATATTTGTTCTCACTTATACTGTGGCGGTTAAGAGGTTTAATCCAAAAGCATTTCATGAAAATACTCATCAAGGGGCAGTGGTCAAAAAAATCTTCATTTTTGGACTGATTATTGTGGGATTGGTTTTGATTGGAGTAAGTGAGTAATTGACGGGTGTTGATTGGCACATAGAGCGTTTTGTTAAAAACAACAATCAAAAAGACCGATACTGGTTTGATATACTCTCCTTATGTTAGAAAAGGATTTAGTCTACATAGATCAGTACGGATTACTGGGCAATAATTTTTACTGGCAAAAATACGAGTCTAAGGGTCTCACCAAAGAAGACGTGGTTTCCGCTGGCCTTACTGGTGATCGTGTTCAGGTTCACAAGGATATAATCGATTTATTACTCGCGGTTGATGCGGAGTTTCAAAAAAGGGATTACAGAATGTACATCAAGGAAGGATATAGATCAAAATCTCTTTACGAAATCGTTTACAAACGCCGCGTTGAAAAATTTGGCAAAGAGGTAACCGATCGTCTTTTAAATATGGAGTTGATGCCTCACGCCGAAGGAAAATCTGTTGACGTCGCTCTTTGGGACACAAAAGAAAATAAAGAAGTTCCCATGCGCCGAACGGAAGATGGGGTGGACGCGCTCTTCGTTGATTTCTATAAAAACAATAAGAGTGAAGAAAATAAGGAGTATCAGGAATTACAAGAATGGGTTATCGGCGTAATGCAGGATCAGGGATTTCGTTTGGGAGTCAGACGGGAATATTTTCATTTTGATTACAGACCAAGTGTGCCAAAAAGTTATTAAATTTTACAAAATTGACCCCGACTTTCGCCGGGGCCTTGAGTTTGCGTATCTCCATTTTCAAAAATAGGTGATTTCTCCTTTGTTAGTGTCGACTTGTTATACTAGTTATATGAAACACGTGGTTTTAGCGAGTATATTATTTTTGCTTCCGTCGTTTACTTTTGCAACCAGTGGCGCATGTTCTGGCCACAGTGGCGTTGATTGTTCCGCTGGACGAGATCGTGACGGAAGCGTCATTTGTTATGACGGTTGGAGAAACAGCAGTGTTCACTATTCATCTATGGTGAAGTGTTCTGGTTACGATGAACCTGAACCCGTGACCACACAGGTACCAGAATCAGTTCGGCCTGTTTCTGCTCCTATTATAAAACCTATAGTGAAAACCGTGAGCGAAGAACCAAAAACTGTTCAGATTGCACCTATGCCGGTTCAGCCGATTAAAAAAGTAGAAATTGTTGAGACCGGGGTTGAATCAGAACAAAAAATTGAAGTTGCGCCATCGACCCAGCAGACTCGACCAAGTCAGCCGAGAGTGGGCTTCTGGACAAGAATTTTCAATCTGATTTTCTAGTATGAAGCCATTTTTAGTTGTCGCTTTTCTCATCGTTTTATTGGCCGGTCTTTTTGTGTTCAAAAAATCAAATATGTCCGAGGAGCGGACCGCAGGCGATTATAAAAACGCCACATACGTCATAGACGGAAAAAGCGTCACACTGCAAAACGGTGTTTCTGAAACCGAAGCCGCGCCAGGCTCTGCGTCGAAGATCGTTACTCGCTATTTTGGCAACGATTTACAAAAAGACATAAACAGCGACGGGCGCGAAGACGTTGTTTTTTTGCTGACTCAAGAAACTGGCGGCTCGGGTGTGTTTTTCTATGCTGTTGCCGCACTCAACACTGAAAACGGATATGTTGGCTCAGACGGATATTTTTTGGGTGATCGAATAGCGCCGCAAACTATTGAAGTGAGCCGAAATCCGCGTCACAAAGATGTGATTGTTGTAAATTCTGCTGACCGGGCGCCAGGAGAGCCAATGACCGCTCGTCCTTCAGTTGGAAAAAGCGCTTATTTGAAGTTCGATCCTCAAACTATGCAATGGGGAATTGTTGAGCCAAATTTTGAAGGCGAGTCACGCTAGAACCACACAAAAAAGGGGCTTTGCGGAGCTTCGTGATGATTTGTAATAAGCGACTCTGATAACCGTCCCCAAAGATACATCTTGGCGCCAGTGGTTTTTCCAGTGGTCTTTCTGGTCAGCCAAAATGATGGGTGTATTATAAATAACATAAGGTCGGTGGGAATTATTAGCTAATAAATATTTGCAGATTAAAAAGAATTTATAAGAAACTAATAATTTATTTAGCAAAATATGATTAAAAAAATATTTAGCCGATTCCGGTTGGGGAAGATGATAGCTACGTCAGCCGCTCTTTCCTTGGCCGGTTTTTTGTTTATCGCAACGCCAGCTCTTGCTGATATTGACCCGATTGGTTGTACGGATAACGGTGGTGGAATTTCGATCGCGGCGTTTCGTTCCGATGGTACAACGAACATTGGTTCAGGTACGGTCACTGACGGTGAGGTTATCAGATACCGGGCAACGATTTCGGCACTTGGTTCACCAAACTGTGCTTTTGAAGACGGAACCTGGACGCTCACGACTCCAGACGGAACTGTTCACCCGATCACTCCAGTTGGTGGCGTGCCGCGAATCGGTGGTGCTGGTGTAGCGAGTGTTACTTCTGATCCAGTTACCTACACTGTGGATCATACAGATGAAATTGTTGGCGCGTTTCGACACATTGATGCTGTCACAAATTATGGTGGCGGCATTTCTCATGCTGATGCAAATGACAAGACGGCTGGTCCTGAGCTTGAGAGTTCAAAAATCCTTCGAGTTACGCATACCCCAACAGTTACAACCGATGTACACGACGCGAGCCATAGCATCGTAACTTCAGTGCCTATAGGTTCGACTGTTCACGACAGCGCAAACGTTGCGGGTGTCGCTGGCGGCCCGGCTCCAACTGGTACCGTGACATTTAGTCGATTCACAGATTTGCAATGTAGCGCTGGGGAGACAGGTGCTGGCACAGTCGCTCTCGCTGGCGGTGTAGCTCATCCTTCGGATTCGTTCACCGTGACCACAGCTGGTGGCATGGCGTATCGCGCGCACTATAATGGTGATGCAAACTACGCCGGTGCCGACGGTCCTTGCGAGCCGCTTTCAGTCGACAGAATAAATCCAACAGTTACGACTGACATTCACAATGCTGCCCATGAAATAATTACTTCAGCTGCAAATGGTTCAGTTGTACACGACAGCGCAACTGTTGCTGGTACTGGTCCAATGCCGACAGGCAACGTGACTTTTGATTTCTTTACAAATGGCACCTGTGCGCTGACACCAAACCAGACATCTGGTGCAATGGCTTTGGTTGGAGGAACAGTTGATGCGACAAGTTTCACTCAAGGTCCATTGTCTGCCGGTTCGTATTCTTTCCGGGCTCATTATGCCGGAGACACAAACTACAATCCTGGAGATGGTCCGTGTGAACCGTTGGCGATCACTATAAATCAGCCAACGATCGCAACGATCTTGTCTGATGAAAACGTCGATGTTGGTGCGTCCGTTCACGACTCAGCTGTTTTGACTGGCGAAACGGCTGATGCTAGCGGAACTGTCACATACACTGTCTACACAGACAATGCATGTAGTCTTGGCGCTGTGTCTGCTGGAACCAAAACCGTTACAAACGGCGTCGTTCCGGATTCAGACCCGGTAACCTTCAACACACCCGGTACGTATTATTGGCAGGCGACATATAGTGGTGACACCAATAATGCTGGCCCAGTGTCGAGTCCATGTCAGAGCGAAATTTTGGTTGTGAATGAGCCAGTTGAGCTCGGCTATTGTTCGCCGGGTTACTGGAAACAGGCACATCATTTTGACAGTTGGGTAGATTACACCCCGGAACAGTTGTTCGGCACTGTGTTTTCAGATGCTTTCCCAAACAAATCACTTGTCCAGGTGTTGTCGAGTGGCGGTGGAGGACTTAACGCTCTCGGCCGACACGTGGTTGCGGCGCTTCTCAACAACTCTGCTGACCTCGGAACAGGCACCACAACAGCTGGCGTGATCTCAACATTCAACAGTATTTATGCCGGTGCGCCTACGTCAGGTAACACCAATAGTTACTACGGCGGCTTCACCAGCATGTTCACCGCACCGGAGAACTGCTCGTTGAACTAGTTTGTCGTTAAGGCTTAGCCAAGAGCTAAACGTGACACAAAAAACCACCCGAGCGGTGGTTTTTTGATTTTATGACCCTTGACTTTTTTTCAAAATAGTTCAAATTTTGTCTTAGAAATATACTGTAGGAAGAAAAAGGAGAAGAACATGATTATTTCGGCCATTCTTGCTAAGTTAGACCGCGTACTGAGTGACATGTTTTGTCTGATGTATCATTTCACACCTTCTGTGAATGAACAGGCTGGTCGAGCAAATTATTTCTCGACCATCGGTCCTCGGTTTGTGATTTTTCGGGAGGGCAAGATTGTGGTGGTTGGAGGTATGTTTGAAATTGTGCACCAGTATTCCTTTGGTGGAGCACTACTGTCTCGTCGGTTGCTTTTTAAAGCAGAGCGAAAACCGGGGGACGTTGTGCTCTTTGGTTCCGAAATTAACCCTGAAGTAATGGGTCAGCCCTCCCAGGAGTTAACAGGAGGGTTGGAAATGTATTGCTAGTGCAGGTGTTCACTAACAGCTCTGTGATAGGGCTGTTTTTCTTTACTCAGCCTTTTTCTTAGGTTAAACTCCTGGCAGATTGAACAAGTAAAAACTAAATGGAGGTGATGAATGAAAATTCTGCAAACGCTCGGATTTGGTTGGACGGTAGTTGTCGGTATTGTATTGGCGATCGTATTGTTCGTGTTTCTGCGTATAGTCATTCGCCGGTTGATGATCAATGAGAGGGTTGAGTGTCTCTTTTACCAATACTTCGGTCGTTCATACGAGTGTGGATGTGGTCATGTGGCGAAGCGAAAGACCCTGGTTGTCCACGAGGGTGAAAGTAATGTATTTGTTTTGCCACAAAGTCACGAGTTTTGTCCGGATTGTTGGCCAAAGCAGGCAATCAAATGTGCGTGGTGTGGTGAGCCGATTTATCTTGGTGATCCGGTAACTCTCTACTCACCAAATAACTCGAATTTTGTTGTTCCGGCGCATGCGATGGTGTACCAGCAAAAGCCGCTTCAGCTTGTTGGTTGTATGGGTTGGGACTGTGCTTTGTCTGGTATGGATCGGGCTGGATTTTATGTTGCACCTGGCAAAATCCAGCGTGTACAAACCGGCATGGAGCAGATGTTGTTACGAATAGCAGGTGGTAACAATGAACCGCTCGTCATTAGCGACATATCGGATCCGCGCCAAGCGGTTTCGATTGACGAAGAAGGTAAAAAATAACTCCGTTACGCTGTCTCGTTTGAGGCGGCGTTTTTTTTAATTCATTTTTTCCAACCTCTAAATTGTTTATCAAAGTAAGAGTTGGAAACTTGTTGGGTGTTTGGTACTGTAAACATATGAAAAAACAATTCATCGCAATCGGGGTCATAGTCGCCGTTCTTATAATCATGTTTTTCGCGTTCAATTCTTTTATCTATAAGGAGAAACAAGAAAGCGGTCCAATAGTGCCATACGAAGGAACCCTTTCTGGCACACAAACCTGTCTTCCACATAAAGACACGAGCGGTCCGCAAACACTTGAATGTGCGATCGGTATCGAGACAGATGCTGGCGAATTCTATGCACTCGACCTGAGCGCGGTGTCTATGTCCGTGGAACAATCTCAAGCAATAGCGAGCGGCGCAAGGTTCACTGCATCGGGAACGATCACGCCTATCGAGGCGCTCAGTACCAACCACTGGCAAAAGTACGATGTCGAGGGAATTTTATCGGTGACGGGTATTATTACTCCAACCCCACAGGCGCGATGTTTTGTCGGCGGATGTTCGAGCCACATCTGTAGCGATGATCCAAACGTCGCTTCATCCTGCGAATATCGAGAAGAATACGGCTGTTACCGAACCGCGACCTGCGAGCGTCAGTCAAACGGTGCGTGTGGTTGGACCGAGACCGCGGTGCTCCGGGCCTGTATCATGAATGCGCGGTAGTTTGCTCGGTTTTTCCCCTTGGGAAAATTGCCCATGTTATAATCCCTAATTATTATTTAGGCTAAATAATTTCATATATATGACTACGATACTTTTGCTTTCTTTGGGTGGTGCGGTGATCGCCGCAGTTGTTGGTACGTTTTGGTATTCGGACAAAACGCCTATGGGCAAGATCCACATGAAGTCTCTTGGTTTCGATAAGCTTTCTGATGAACAGCGAAAAGCGATGATTGCCGAAGCGAAGCCGAAGATGCCGAAAATGTATGCGGCTCAAATCGGCCTTTCACTTCTCACGGCGTTTGCCGTTGTTTTCATTGTCACCATGACCGTACAAAACGGCGTGCCGTTCAAATTTACTCTAGGTCTTGTGGTCATGAACTGGCTCTGTTTCGTCGTTCCAACGATCGGCTCAGCAATCCTTTGGGGCAATGTCGACCGCTCTATTGCCTGGAAAAAATTCTTCTCAGATATTTTCTCAATTCTTGTAACACTTATTATTGTCGCGTTTTTGGTTAGTTTGTTTGTGTAGGTTTGTAGTTAACGTGAGATCGTAGAATGAAAATTATCACTCTCAATATATGGGCAGGGATCGTTTACGACTCCTTGATAGATTTTGTTGTGCGCCACAGGGATACTACTGATATCTTTTGTTTTCAGGAAGTGTTTCATACGGAAACAGACAAAAAATTCATTAACCTGAATGCTCGTGCCAACATACACACGGAACTTGTTTCAGTTTTACCAGATCACAATTACTTCTTTTCGTGTGCTCAGGAAAAGCTTGAACCGGGTAGTGTTCCCACTGACTATCATTTGGAATTTGGTCTGGACACGTTTACAAAAAAAGGTCTAGAAATCGTTAAAGGAGAAACATTTGTTTTTAGACATAAAAACGCGGTTGTGAACAGCGATCTCAGAGACATGGGTAGAAACATTCAATACATTACTTTTAACTACAACGATAAAGAATATAGTTTGATCAATTTCCACGGTCTTTGGAATGGGCAAGGAAAATCAGATACCCAAGAGCGGCTCGAGCAGTCTCGAAAGGTAAGGGCCTGCATGGATACTTTGCCGGGTGAAAAAATTCTCTGCGGTGATTTTAATTTATTGCCCGATACGCAGAGTATAAAAATCCTTGAGGAAGGGATGGTGAACCTAATTACAAAAAATAATGTAACAAATACGCGGAGTTCTTTATATACCAAATCACTGAAATTTGCCGATTATGTTCTTGTTTCACCTGGGGTGAATATTAAGAAATTTGAAGTCTTACAAGATGTTGTGTCTGATCATTTACCGCTTATGTTAGAGTTTGAATAAATACCAAATATGAATAAATTTAAACTTATTCCCGCCACTCATTTATTCTTGGTTAAAGATAACAACATACTTTTGCTGAGACGAAGTAATACCGGGTACGAAGATGGAAATTACAGTGTTCCCGCTGGCCATCTAGACGGGGGCGAGACAGCTACTCAAGCAACAGCCCGGGAAGCATTGGAGGAGGCGGGGATTGTGGTCGGGCTTAAAGACCTTGAGGTAGTGCACATCATGCATCGCAAATCTACAGACGAGCGAGTTGATTTATTTTTCACCGCTAAGAAATGGACAGGCTCGCCAACTATCACCGAACCAGAAAAATGTGACGATCTCTCGTGGTTTCCTATGAATAAACTTCCGGACAACATGGTCCCATATGTGCGCTCGGCCGTCGAAAGTTACCGAAAGAAAATATTTTATTCAGAGTTTGGGTGGTAAGAATACTACTAACATGGTTACTATCGATGACTTTCAAAAATTAGATATCCGAGTCGGCAAAATTATTCAGGTTGACGATTTTCCTGAAGCTAAAAAGCCAGCGTATAAGCTGCAGATCGATTTCGGTCCAGAGATCGGGATCAAAAATTCTTCAGTACAAATCGTCGCGCGCTATCGCAAGGACGAGCTTGTTGGCAGGTTGGTTCTTGGCGTGGTTAATTTTCCACCACGTAAAATTGGTCCGTTTGAGTCGGAGGTGCTTACGCTCGGTGTTCCTGACTCAGACGGCAATGTGGTGCTTATTGCGCCTGACTCATCGGTCGCAGTTCTTGGTGGAAAATTGTTTTAAGTAAGACAATGCACTCTGTTTACATCCTGACCTGCGCCGACAACACACTTTACGTCGGCTGCACTAACAACCTAGAAAAAAGACTGCTCGAGCACAACAATTCAAAAAAGGGTGCACACTACACGAAGATTCGCCGGCCGGTGGTGCTTGCGTATTCTGAAAATTTTAAAACCCTGGCCGGGGCGCGACGGCGGGAAGCGGAAATTAAACGCTGGCCACGAGAGAGAAAGCTGGAGTTGGTGAGCCTTGGAAAGGGTGCTGGAAGGTGAGGGCTGAAACTGGTAAAATATATAGTAAGATGCAAACCAACAAAAAAACAATATTTAGTATTATTGTTTGTGCTCTATTTATACTAGTTATTGTAGCGGCGGTTTTTTTCAAAAAAGACATCCAAGACGTTCGGGAGCGTTGGTCGACAATAAAAATTGATCCGCGATCTGGCCTTGCAAGTGTTTGTGACATTAGTCGTCCGATTGATACCCCGCCAAACATTTCCGGAGTTGAGGTGGGGAGTCTTACCCCAACATCGGCCGTGATTACTTGGACAACCGACATGGTTGCAGATTCCCAGATTGAGTATGGCTTAACTGAAGAGTACGGGCAGGAAACACCGACGGATTCGAATATGGCAAATGAACACGAGGTGACTCTTTCTGGTTTGACGCCGGCGACACGTTATTTTTATCGTGTTGTTTCCGCGAATAGTTTTGGTGTTGCAGCCTGTTCACCACAAGGAGAATTTGTTTTGCCTGAAGAGCCGGTTGTTGAAGACGAAGAGGAACCAGTGGTTGAAGAGCCAGTTACTACTTCCAGACGAAGCAGTGGTCGTCGTGTGACGCCACAGTCTCAGCCGGAAACAGTCATTGAAGTTGTTGAGACTGAATCACTAAACAACCTACCGACGAATGTAAGTTCAAATGAAAGCATAGACCGAGAAAGGCGAGCCAAGGCCCTTTCGGTAGATCTTGCGTTCGGAATGCGGGGTGAGTCAGTGGTTGTGTTACAGGAATATTTAATTCTAAAAGGATTTTTGGCACAGGGTTTAGCGACGGGTTATTTCGGTCCACTCACTCGCAATGCGGTTATCGAATTTCAAAAGGCGAACAACGTAACACCAGCAGTCGGCTTTGTTGGTCCACTGACCCGTCTCAAAATTTTTCAGAACTGGTAACCTTCAGCCCTTTTTGTTATTCCCTAATCACAAAATCACTAACCACGACATTTCCGCCGCTGCCTATTTCATATAAAAAATCTGCCACGTAGGCGTTGTGGCCATCCTCATAATGAACAACGCCCTTTTTGCCATAAGCTTCGATTTTGGTGACGTAAAATGTTCCACCGACTTGTTCTTTGATCGGTGACAGTTCAGAAATGTTTTCTCGCAAGTAGGCGCCGAGGGCTATGTTTGGTACTGTCGGATGGGGGAGCTCACTCGAGTTTTTTTTAATATATTGCCAACCAAAGACCGCAGCGGAGATGATTAAAATAATGATTACCAACGTTCTCATACCCATGAATTGTACAACGGATTTGTTCGGTGGATTCGCTCGGAATTGACTCGTCGTGTTACGTTTGGTACCTTTGCGAGATGAAATCAAAAACTTCTTGGAACCTCAAGCTCCTATATAAAAGTGACACTGACCCGCAAATAGAAAAGGATTTAAAAACTATCGAGCAGGCGTGTGCTGGTTTTGAACGCGAATATAGAAACATTTCCTTTACTGACTCGCCGGAAAATCTTGCTGTCGCGCTTGGAAGTTATGAGGAGGTTGAAAATAAACTAAACGGCAGTAAACCGTGGTGGTATTTTGCGCTTAAGTCGAGTCTTGATAAATCAGACACAAAGGTAGGCGCGAAAGCTACTAAGAATGAACAAAGAATAACTGAGGCTGTTAATAGAATAAAATTTTTTCCGCTGGCAATCGCAAAGATTCCTGAAAAAGAGCAAAAAAGATTTTTGAACCACTCAGATCTAAAATCGCGCGCTTACTTTCTCCAGAATATTTTTAAACGAGCGAAATTCAATCTTTCAGAGGGAGAAGAGCAGCTAGAAGATCTGCTTTCCCAAACGAGTTACACCATGTGGGTAGATGCTCAAGAACGTCTGTTGAACAAGCAAACGGTTTCTCATAAAGGTAAGGATATTCCGATTGTGAAAGCGATGTCCGAGTTACGCGAAATGCCAAAAGCTGATCGACGGGCAGTGTATGAAAAATCAATTGCGGTAATGAAATCCATTAGCGATCTTTCAGAAGGGGAAATAAATGCCGTCTATAACTATAAAAAAATTATGGATAATCGTCGGGGTCGACCGAATCCGCACAGTTCGACGGTTATGGGATTTGAAAATGATGAAAAGGCCATTGATGGATTGGTGTCGTTGGTGACAAAACGTTTTCCTGTTGCTCATCGCTTCTATAAGCTTCACGCAAAAATTATTGGAGAGAAAAAACTCCATATGGCTGATCGAAATATAAATATGGGGAAAATCAAAGCCACTTTTGATTTTAATGCTTCAGTTTCTATTTTGCGATCAATCCTTGCAAGATTAGACAAAGAATACGTAGAGATTTTTGATTCTTTCCTCGAAAATGGCCAGATCGATGTTTACCCGAAGAAGGGAAAGGAGGGTGGTGCGTACTGCTGGGGTCAGGGCATGCTTCCAACTTTTGTTCTGCTTAACCATGTAAACAATGTCTATTCGCTTAAAACCCTTGCGCACGAAATAGGTCATGCTATTCATAACGAGCTAAGTAAAAGACAGCCGATCCAGTATAGAAAGTATTCGACAGCTACGGCTGAGGTGGCTAGCACATTTTTTGAGCAAATTGTTTCTGAAGAAATCGAAAAGCACCTTTCAGAAAAAGAAAAAATTATTTTGCTTCATGAACAGCTTTTGGGTGATATCTCAACTATTTTCCGTCAGATCGCTTGCTTTAATTTTGAACTCGAACTTCACAAAAAAATTAGAAGCGCCGGCCAACTTTCAAAAGAAGACATTGCCGCTTTGCTCGTACAACATTTGAAATCTTATTTAGGTGATGCTGTTGAGGTTAAAGGTGACGACGGATATTTTTATGTTGTTTGGACGCACATTCGGCGTTTCTTCTATGTCTACACTTATGCTTACGGCCAGATTATTAGTCGCGCTCTTTACGAAAAGTGGAAGGAAGATCCTTCATATGGAGCGAAAGTTAAGCAATTTCTTACTTCCGGCCGATCGATGAGTCCCGAAGACATATTTAAATCAATCGGCATCGATACTTCTAAGCCATCTTTTTTCGAGGCAGGCATTAAGGGAATAGAAAAAGACATCGACCGACTAGAAAAACTTTTTAATGCTTCTTCTCGACAAAAAAGTAGGTGAGACACCGCTTGAGTTTTTGGAGCGTATTCGGCGTGAGAAACCCGACCTTGCCCAAGAAACTCTTTCGTATGCTGGTCGCCTCGACCCGATGGCTGAGGGTCTGATGCTTGTGCTGGTCGGTTCTGACGAAAATAAAAAAGAAAACCGCGAGAAGTTTTTGTCGCACGACAAAGAATACATCGCTATGTTTTTAGTTGGCATGAAAACCGACACCGGGGATTGCCTTGGTCTCATTACCAAATCAGAGGCGTTGCCAGGATCAATGGCAGACACGAATATTAAAAGCCAGATTGAAGCGGAGGTCGGAGCGCTCAAATCGATCACAACCCAGATCTACCCGTGGTTTTCCGGCCAAACTGTAGATGGTGTTAAACTTTTTGATCATTTCAAGGCTGGGAACACGGGCATCGAGCGTCCAATCCAGAAAGTTGAAATCAAAGAGGTTGAACTGCGGGATTTCTGGCCACAGAACACCGAGGATATTAAAAACTACATTTTTGACTCGATTTCCAAGGTTCACGGGGATTTTCGGCAAGAAGAAATCGTGGCTGGTTGGCGAGATTTTTTTGGAAAACATGCAGCAGAAGAAAAAATACTGACATTTGAAATTCGCATCATTGTCTCTTCCGGTACTTTTATCCGTGCTTTGTCTGAAAATCTCAATTTTCCGGCGACCTTGCTTAAACTAAAGCGAACGAAAATTTTTATTGACAAATAGCCAGAAGTTTGTTTTTATGTCCCGAGAACGAAGCGAACAAAAAGCTCTTTAAGAGCAGAAACGGAGATAACGTGCCAAAAGAAAGACTTTCGAGGGCCAACAGAGCCGCGGTTTCTAGGGCATACCGGAAAGCGGCTGTCGAAATGGTCATGTCTCGCCTTAACCCACTTTTTAAGTCGAGGCAAATAAATAACAAAAACGTTCGTGAGGTGGTTCGTGACGCAGCCAAGTTTGACGATGTGCTGTATCGCCACGGCGATTTCGATCGTCTTTTGGAACACGCCACAAAGACACGCATTCGACGCTTTGTTCGTACAGACGAAGTTGTGATTCCGGCTACGACCGGTAAGCAAGGTTTTCTTCATATGCAAGAGTCGATCCTGGAGCTGGTAAAGGTTCCGCAAAGTGAATCCAAGGTTATGCTGCCGACCGGCCGTAACGAACCAAGGCCAGAAACACAAGTCGAATATTTCGACATTCTTAAACCGATATCTTGGTACGACATTGCCCCGGTTGTTTGCGACGACGTGGAAGCACTTTGTTTTACCGAAGATCAGTTGATAACGATTGTCGAGAAGTGCCCCAGGTTACTGAGTCAGGGTCGTTTTAACTACTTCTTCTTTTCAACTGAAAGGCGGGGTCCGGGGATAGCGGCTATTGCTGCTGTGCGTAGGGGATTGCATGAAATCAGTCTGTTCCCAATGTATGACAGGCTCGATCCACGGCTTGGTATTGGCCATCCCAACGGGAATCGATTGATAGTGCCTCGGGCCGCTGTTCGCCCAGAGCTTCTGTTGATGTGACTGGTATAAGAATTCTTCAAAATTAGTTAATCCCCCGATCGTCGGGGGATTTTAATTTACACCAAGAGAGTTTTTTAAGATGATACAATCTAAAAATGCGATTGATCACACTCTGTACCTTTTTTATTTTCTTTTCAATCGGATTTTTACCCATTTCTACCGAAGCCCAATACAGTAGCCGTGTTTCGAGTTCGTATAGAAGTAAAATCAATGAACTTGACGATGACCCAGTGAAAAATCTGCCCGTGCCAATTCTTTTTGGGGTGGCTCGAAGTATGATTACTCCGAACTTCGGCGATCCGCGTGACGGAGGAGACAGAGAGCATGAAGGTTTGGATATCATGGCACCAAAGGGGGCGCCGATCGTTTCGCCGACTGAGGCCGTGGTGGTTCGCACAGGCACCGGTAGCGGTTCCGGAAAATATGTTACTACTGCAAACCCTGGTGGCGAGAGTTTTGTCTACATGCATTTGAGCGAAATTTTGGTTGAGAACGGTGATGAGCTTGGTGGAGGTGATCTGATCGGCTATGTCGGTAACACTGGCAATGCCTCGGGCGGTGCTCCTCATCTGCACCTTGAAATTCGGAGTAGTCGAAGAGCGACTGACCCATATCCCCGAATCACCGAGCAATTTTCTCTAAAACAAAAAATAAATTTTCTAAACAATGCGCTGGCCGATCTGAACGATGAGGACGATGAAGAAGCGCTGGTTGATTTTGTGGTGAAGACTTATCAAAGTGAATTGTGGTTGGCAAAAAATAGCGGGATCAAACTTGCGACTGATGTTGATCGAGCTTTGCAAAAGGCACCTGTTGCCGTCGGCCCTTCGGCTGGGTCTGGGGCGGCACTGCCACCTGGCGACCTCGACTTGGGCTCCCAGGGACCACTTGTTGTAACCCTTCAGGCCATACTGATTGCCAAAGCAACTGGTCCAGCCGCCCTTGCTCTAAAATCGGCCAGTGCTACTGGCTATTTTGGCCCAATAACCCAAAGGGCTCTCATTGAATACCAAGTAGCTCATGGAATTACCCCGGCGATCGGCTATTTTGGCCCCAAAACTAGAGCTTATATTTTGGCGAATGGATAGTGGGCGAGGGGTAAGAGGCCTATGGTAATATTAGCCAGTACGAATGTTATTGGCTGTTATTCTTAATATTAAAATATGAAAAAAAGCACCATCATCACTATAGTTGTAATCCTCGTGGTTATTGTCGGAGCGATTTTTATTAGTCGAATCTTGTCCAACAAGTCAGATAATGCTCCAACTCCAGTAAATAACGGACCGCTTCCAACCGACGAAATCCCGGCTCCGGTTGAAAACAAGACCGAAACGATCATCGGCTCTTCTGTTGGTGGTCGCGACATCACCGCATATCACTTTGGTGAAGGCGCTGAAGAACTTCTTTTTGTCGGTGGTATTCACGGTGGCTACGAATGGAACACCGCTCTCGTTGCATACCAGCTCATGGATTATCTCAAGGCTAACCCAACAACGATCCCAGCTAACCTGAAGGTTACTGTCATCCCAGCCCTTAACCCAGACGGTCTTCATAAGGTTGTCGGTACCGATGGTCGTTTTACAGCCGCAGACGTTTCTTCTTCTCAGGAAACCGTTGTCTCTGGCCGTTTTAACGCAAACACCGTCGACCTAAACCGAAACTTTGACTGTGATTGGCAGGCAGTTGGTAAATGGCAGAACAAAAATGTTAGTGGCGGAACTGCCGCTTTCTCTGAACCAGAAAGTTTGGCTTTCAAAAACTACGTAGAAGCCAATACTCCGGTCGCTGTTGTTGCTTGGTACAGTGCGGCTGGTGGTGTCTTTGCCTCAAGTTGTCACAACGGGGTTTTGCCTGAAACCCGAACTCTCACCAACACTTTTGCTAAAGCTTCCGGTTACCGAGCTTACGAAGAATTTAATTTCTACGAAATTACTGGGGACATGGTTAACTGGCTTGCGAAAAGTAACATCCCAGCAATCAGCGTCCTCCTTACCAACCACACCGATACTGAATGGACTAAAAACCAAGCTGGTGTAGACGCTCTTCTAAAACACTACGCAAAGTAATTTTCTAAAGAATGCCAGCCTTTAGGAAACCAATCATTGTTGCCGTCGCTATTGTATTTTTACTCGCACTAGGTCTATTGGCCTACTATAGTTTTGTTAAAAAAACCCCACCGCCACCAGTTCAGCCTATCGAGCTAGTCGCTAGTCCGTTATACAAAGTGATCGGTACTTCCGTCGAGGGCCGCAAAATCGAGTCCTATACTTACGGAACAGGTGACAAACACCTTGTGTTTGTTGGCGGTATTCACGGTGGCTACGAATGGAACAGTGTTTTGTTGGCTTATCAGTTTATGGATTATCTAAAGCAAAATCCGGCTGCGGTCCCGGCAGAGCTAAAGATTTCTGTTGTGCCGTCTGCTAACCCCGACGGAGTTTTTAAGGTTGTTGGCAAAGAAGGAAGGTTTAGCTCGGCCGATGTTTCAACCAGCAAATTGGTTTTGGAATCAGCTCGGTTTAATGCTCATAGCGTTGACCTCAACCGTAACTTTGACTGCAAATGGAAACCAGAAAGTACCTGGAAGACTAAAAAAGTTAGTGCCGGTACAGCCGCCTTTTCTGAACCCGAAGCAGTCGCCATCCGAGACTTTGTTTTGAGCGATCGGCCCGAAGCGGTTGTTTTCTGGCACAGTCAGGCTGACGCCGTCTATGCTTCAGAATGTGAGGCCGGAATTCTACCCGAAACTCTGGATCTTATGAACACTTATGCCGCCGCTTCCGGTTATTCGCCAGTCAAATCTTTCGACGCATATGAAATCTCCGGCGACGCCGAGGGTTGGCTGGCTTCCATTGGTATTCCAGCTGTTACTGTTGAACTCAAGACTCATGAAACTGTTGAATGGGAGCAGAACCTGGCTGGGGTCAGGGCGCTTCTAGTGCAGTATGCTAAATAATTCATAGCAATACGTTCAGTAATCCTGACCACCTTATTCAAATTGTGTCGTGATATAATTTCACTACCAATATGAAAAAATCTCGTGGTTTTACAATTATAGAAGTTCTCCTCGTTGTAGTTATCATCGGTATTTTAGCGGCAGTCGTTTTGGGCAACATGGGTGCTGGTCGAAATAATGCTCGTTTCGCTCGTGCGGCCGCTGATATGAGTAGCATCAGGACGGCGATTGAGCTTTTTAGACAGGACCACGACGGAAAGTATCCAATTAACGTGAGCCGTGGGGATATGCCTCACACGGGAAGTGTGGATGATAATCTTGGGCCGTACCTTGCTGGCTATGATCCAGATTGTGTTATTGATGTAACAAACAACTGTAATTGGCCAGAAGGTCCTTGGTCAGGCAGTAAGTATGATTGGGACAACGTGGAAAATGTCGACAATATGGTTGATGTGAACGGTGACGGTAGTATAGATGGGGCAGAATGGATTGACGATGGAATTAGTGCAAATAATGTCATTCAGGTTGGTTTGTTTTTTGAATGTGATTACGTTGATGACGATAATAATCCGAATGATTTTGATTGTCATGTTGGCACGGAATGGGCTGAAGCCTTTACTCCAGCAAGCTCAATTTATTACTGCATAAGGGGTGCTTGTCGTTCACACCCAAGTTATAAGATAGGAACTATCAATCCAGGGTATTGTTTAAACGGTACAATCAATAGTGATGGTATCTGTGCCCGTTAGCCGACAGAGCGTGAAATCTGCATAAATCAGGATGTTTGACATCAACTTTCTACATATTCCAAAGGGGATTCGGCTCATTTCCTGGGCGACGGCCATTCGCTTTGTTGGTTGGGGAGTAGTCGAGATTTTTATCCCAGTTTTTCTTTTATCCTTTGCCCAAAACTTTACAGAGACCGGTTTTTTGAAATCAATTTACGATATAGTTTTTCTACTCTCACTCCCGATCATTTCTCGTCTCGCTGACCGTATTTCTGGAAAGAAAATTATTCTTTCCGGACTTATTTTGTATCCAATCATTTCCCTTTGCTACTTTTTTGCCGGTGTCTACGGAGCGGTGATTTTTATCATCATTGCCAGAGTCGTGAACGGTTTGAGCTACGCTCTAGACAGCGTTGGTAAAAAAACTTACATCCGGCGTCACTCCCACGAACATGCTGGCTTGATGTTCGGCTATTTTGACACCCTGGCCAACTTTTGGTGGCTGGTTGCCGCCGTTGCTGGCCTTTTCCTGATGAAAATTTTTCCTTTTCACCAGCTTTTCTTGCTCATCATCCCAACGACCCTTATTGCTATGGTTTTTATTTCAAAAATTCCGCATGAGCCGAAGGACGGCAAAGGGATACAGGGAAAGCAGGGAATACCGGGACTGCAGGCGAACTTTTTTAAGGAAATTTACCGCGACTATGCAGGCATGATTAGCTTCATTCATAAATGGACGTGGAAGCAAAAGTACGTTGCTTTGCTTTATGCGCTAATGGGTTCGATATTCATCATCTTCAGCTTTTTCATTCCTCTGGTTTCATTTGCGAATCATCACGACTATTTTCTTATTTTCCTGCTTACGTCTTTTGCGGTTCTGCCCTACATTTTCGGAGTACCACTTGGCATGCTTGCCGACAGGTCAGACAAACACTCGCTTCGGACAGCGATGCTTATGGGTATCGTTTTACTCGCCTTGGTTCCGTTTATTGAAACTCTTTGGATTACGCTTGGTGTCGTTTTTGTCGCCGGCCTCTGTGTTTACTACTCGATGCTGGTTTTGGAGCGATCAGCGACCGACCATGAAAGCCGGGCCCACATGGGCAGTCTGAGCGGGGCTTTCTTGAGTATGTTTCAGATGGCCCAGATAGCTTCACCGATTGTTATTGGTTTTTTGATCGACTTTCGCTCTTTAGAGTTTGCGATTTTGGCGGTTTGTTTGGTTGGGGCCTTGGTGGTACTGCCGCTATTTTTTAAGGGAGTCAGACTTTCGTTTTGATATAATTTTGTTATGCAATACGACATCCATCCGATAATTGTGCATTTTCCAATCGCTTTGCTTGTACTGTATTCGATTATTAAAATCGTTCCTTTTAGCCGCTGGTTTCCGAGGGTGGCCTGGAAAGATATAGAACGAGTTTTGCTTGCGGTTGGTTTGCTGGGAGCATATGCCGCCATTATGACCGGCGAAAATGCTAGGAGTCTGAACCTTCCACCCAACGACCTTGTCGAATGGCATAGAACCTTTGCCAGACTCTCTACTTGGCTCTACGGGGCACTGCTTATCGGTGAGGTCTCGGCGATCGCTAATGCTCGTCTAGTCTTGCAACCGAACGCTGTAGTGAAGTTTCTTGAGCGAATCTTTAACCATAAGGTGTTTTCAAGACTTATTGCGGCTGCAGCCCTAGTATCTATCACGGTTACCGGCATGCTTGGTGGGGCAATGGTCTTTGGCCCGACCGCTGACCCCTTGGCAGGGCTGGTTTTAAGGCTGTTGGGGATTTCCCTATAGGGGGCTTTTTAGTGCTATAATATCTGGGCTCTTAATTAGATAATAAATATATATGGCAAAAACAAATTCTGCGTTCATGAAGCCGTTAAACGTAAGTCCTGAACTAGCCGCTGTGGTTGGTAAGGGTCCAATGCCTCGTTCTGAAGTCGTAAAGGCGCTCTGGGT
>CAYMIB010000011.1:0-21962 GCA_964390475.1 uncultured Candidatus Saccharibacteria bacterium
CGAAACCAGGATAAAATCCGTCGATTTCGTATACTCCAACAAAGTTGTTCTCGCTAACAACCTTTGGCTTCGATGGTAAAACAATTGAATGATGAATCATAAAATTATAAAAATTATTAACTTTTTAACGACTATAAAATTCAATCACAAGATTGAGGTCAAAAAGGGTATCGGTCTTGTTTGCGATTGAAGGCTTTCCGGTAATCACCGCCTGCACTTTTTCTGGATCGGTCTTAATCCAAACCGGTGGTGTAAAATTCTTCATTCTTTCTGTCGCTCCGACAAAAAGAGGCTTTTTCAAACTTCCCTCTCGAACGCCAATAACATCGCCTTCATATACCTGATATGAAGGAATGGTAACGCGCTTGCCGTTTACGGTAACGTGACCATGAGAAGTCATTTGGCGAGCGCCAGAACGAGTCGTTGCAAGGCCGATTCGATACACGACATTGTCGAGGCGGCTTTCTAGGAGTCCAAAAAGAGTAGGAACGGTGGATTCCCTTCCCTCGATTGCCTTTCGAACGTAGTTGGAGAAAGTTTTCTCGGTCAAAAGGTATGTGAATCGAGCTTTTTGCTTTTCGATCATCTGTTCTCCGAAAGCTGACTTTTGGCGAGGGCCACGACCAGAACCTTTGGTCTTTGTCTTTCGAGCTTGTGACAATGCAAATTTCTGAGATTGAGTTTTCTCAAACACAGGAGCGTTTAGGCGGCGTGCGATTTTGTATTTTGGTCCAATGATCATAAAAAATATAAAACTATTTAAAAATTAGACGCGACGTGGTCTAGGCGGCTTTGGGCCGTTATGAGGAACCGGGGTAATGTCTGAAATGGATTTGATCGCTGTGCCTCTAGACACAAAACCGCGAATTGCAGCTTCGCGGCCCGATCCAACTCCACGGACAAAAACGGTGATTTCCTTGACGCCAACAGCAGCGGCCTTGAGGGCAAGAGTTTCACCTACCTTTGCCGCGGCGAAAGGAGTTCCCTTTTTGGCACCAGCAAAACCGAGAGCGCCGCTTGAGAGCGAAGCAATGGTGTTGCCCTGCATGTCGGTCAAAACGACCTTGGTGTTGTTGTAGGTAGACTCGACACACAAACGTGCGCTTTCGATTTTTCTTTTTGAAGATACGGGGTTAGATACGGCTCCTTCAGCCTTCTTTGTCTCAGCCGCTACTGCAGCGTGCGGAGCCGTTCCCTCTTCTTTTTTTATTGCTCGTTTTCCCATTTGTTATGTCGTTTGACCTATTGATCGTCCGGTTAGTTATGATTATTTCTTATCGACTGTCTTCTTTCCGCTTCCCATGGTCTTTCGGACGTTACCTCGACGAGTTCGGGAGTTGGTTTTGGTGCGCTGGCCTCGGGACGGCAGACCTCGAGCATGTCGCATGCCCCGGTAAGCTTTGATGTCTTTGAGTCGTTTGATATTGGCTTCGACTTCGCGTTTGAGGTCGCCCTCGATTTTTACTTCGCCGAGGAATTTTCGAACGGCGTTTTCCTGGTCAGCATTGAGCTCGGTTGGCTTCATACCAGGATCAACTTTGGCTTGTGACAATATTGAAAGAGCTCGTGACCGTCCAACGCCATAAAGAGTCGTCAGTGCGATCTCCATTCTTTTATTTTCTGGAAGAGTGATACCTTGAATTCTCATATTATCCTTGTCTTTGTTTATGGCGAGCGTTTCCTTTGCACACAACATACAGATATCCTTTTCTTCGGACTATCTGACATTTTTCACAAATCTTTTTTACAGATGATTTTACTCTCATTTTTGAAAATGATTTTGAAATTCCCTTCTTTTTGAATTCTACAAACGCTTTACGATTCGTCCCTTGCCGCCATATGGATCAAGTTCAATTGAAACCTTGTCGCCGATGAGAACACGAATCCGATGGAGCCTCATTTTGCCCGCCAAATAAGTCAGTATTTCGTTTTCCTCTCCTTCGATTTTTACTTTAAAAAAAGTGTTCGGAAGTGACTCGGTCACGACGCCGGACACGGTTTTGACAGGTTGTTTATTATCTTGCATCACAAATATCGCAATGGAGCCAATACTAGCAAAATGGCCTATATTCGTCAACACCAAATAGCGGACAGGTCAGTAGGTGGCAGTTAGCTAGCAACTTCCCGCTTACTGGTTTTCCTTTAATTCAACCTCTATTTTAGACGGGTCATCCGGCAAGGTAAAGATCCAAACAGGGCTTATGGCGACGCTAGCTTTATCTATGGCCTCAAAACTAGCCAAAATACCCTTTATGTTAGACCTTTTTTGACCAGTTAGGCTTTCTGAAACTGCCATTTCGTCTATGTTCCAAACAAAGTCAGCGTTGCCAGCCAGTTTAAAGCTAATGTTTTTAGAGGTCGCTGGTGAGAAAGCGGCAGTGTTTTCTAGAGTGAAGTTAATGGATTCTAGATTTGAAACTGAAACGTCTTTTTGTCCGATGTCAGCTGAACGCTCGGCAAGATATTTTGAGACCGCATTTCGGTCAAATAAAATTCCATAGATTGTGCCTTTTTCTTTTGTTGTCGCGGTCAGAGCAGAGCCAGTGCCAGATTTGTTTTCCATCGGTAGCTCTTCGAAGTTAAAGGTGTAGGCGTTGGTAAACAAAATATGAGAATCCGGAATCTGAGCTCGGAGACCGTCTCGAAGCTCGCCCTTTAGCTGAGTTTCGATTGAAGCTTTGGCAGTCACGGCATCGTTAGGAGAAACTTTTGCAACAGTTCCGATAAAGCCGCCGCTGATAGGCGAAGATGGATCAGATTTGGCAGTGATTTTTGTAAATCTCGGATCGCCTTTGAAACCAGGAATTGTGAAGTCTGAAAGTCCAATGTTATATTTCTCTCCAGCTTGGTCGGCAAAAACTGTAACGGTGAGACTACCTGGAGTAACCACTCCGCCGGCAGATTTTTGACCCGGCACGTTCACGGCGTCTTGGATGCGGAAAATCAAGCCGTCAGAGGTTTCAAAGCGCGTGTTCGCAATTAGTTTTTGAGCGTCAGCGCTGAAGTTGTTGTAAATAACAATTTTTCCGCTAGCTTTTTTCTGAACCTTTTCCTCGCCCGTTGCTGGGATTTCCTTGCTTGCTTCACGACTTAAGGTGACGATTGTAAAAGCCAAGCTTTCGTCGGTCGGGTTCATCGAAGCCTGACCAGAAACGTTTATCGGAACGCTAGTTTGCTTTGGGAAAATCGAAACGGTAGCTGAAACAAACAAAAACGATGCGGCATATGCTAGGCCGAGAACGACCACAGCTATTACCACCAAAATCCATAGTTTTGGGAGACCCTTTTTTGACCTTGAGCGACTCGATGAACTTGAACCAGAAGTTGGTGGAGTTGCGTCCGAAGCCGACATCGTCTGCGCCGTTTGCTTTGAAGGAGCTTTTTTAATCCTCTTTTCAGTTTCAATTGAAAGCGACTCGCTTGATTTGTTGTTTGGCAAAGGAATATTCCGGATTGACCGTTTACCTGATGGAACGACATCTTGTAGGAATACTTTTTTCATTAAGATTTATTTTACCGTATTTTTTTCTAAAAAGTGAGCGCTTAAATAAATGGCCTCGATGATCATAAAAACATTTGGCGGCTCATTGCTGTCGAATCGGACAAACTGAGACAGACTTTCCCGTGAAAGTGGTGTGACGTTCGGAATTTGTTTGCCAATTATATCATTAAAAATTTTAAGGGTATTAGGATTTGAAGCAAAATAAGCTCTCTGAGGGATAAAATGATTAAGCAAGTTGTCGTTCTGATTTACCGAGCTAGAAAAGGCCATTCCCCACTCTTCTCCAAAGGCTAAAACCAGCTTTTTGATTTTTTCGGCCACTTCTTCGTTCGCGGCGTCTTTGGCATAAAGGCCGATCATGGATGAAGCCAGCTCCGGCTCGGTTTCAAGGTGAATGGCAACATTTCTAGCCAAGTGGTTACAACCAACCGGAAAAGAAGCCAATGAATAAATCGATCCGCGACGAATAATCAGCACGTCGCTGATTTCACTGCCGATGTCTATTAGAGCAAAATCATCTTTTGGAGAAAATAGGGCGCGAGTGACGTTTTGGGCTACAAATGGAAAGGTATGGAACTGAATTGAGTTTGGGTGAATGATCGGATATATTTCGGATTCGATTTTTTTATTGATTTCCTCCGGAGCGGTGCTGACATAGACTGAAACGTCGATAGTTTTGGCGGTTTTTCCGTACGGTTCCTTTACTTCGTAGCCGTTAAGCTTGATATCAGAAAGGGTTTTCTCGATTATTACCGATTTCGTCAGGGTCGCGTACTCGGCAATCTTTTGAACGTACTCCTCGGTCAGTTTTTCAACCATTTTTTCTGTCACCTCGAACTCTTCCGGCTTTTTTATCGACAAATATTTTGAAGTTGAAGAAAACCAAGGAGAAGCGAATACAATATGAACCGTCCGGATTTTTCTTTTATGTTTTTTCCCAAGCTCAGTGACCACAGTATGAAGCGAGCCCAGCATATGCGACGTCAAACTTTCGGCCGTAACGGTTTTTTTGATTGGAAACTTTGATTCATGAGTAAAAAGGATATTCGGATGAACTGATTTTTGAAATTCAACTATTGCTCCATACACACTACCGCTGCCACTGCCGATACTCAAGACTAAATCGTGCTCTTTTGAAGAAACAAATGGAAAAGACATAATGTTTCTTAGATTATAGCAAACAAACTACTCAAGTATTGCTTTAATACGGCGGACTCCCGCTGAAACCGCTTCTTCTTTGGCGATTTTAAATGTGCCCAGAGTTCCGGTACTTGCGACATGCGGACCGCCACAGATTTCTTGGCTAAAAAGTGTGCCTGATTCGCGACTACCTATCGAGTAAACCTTCACGATGTCGGCGTATTTTTCTCCAAAGACCCCGATTGCTCCTATCTCGCGGGCTTTTTCAAGCGACATTTCTTCAAAAGAAACTGGTAAGTTTTCTGAAATTTTTAAATTAACCAAATCTTCAACCTGTTTTTTTTCTTCATCGGTCATTTTTTGCGGATGAATAAAGTCAAAGCGCAGACGTTCTGTAGTGATGTTGCTTCCTTTTTGCTCTACGTGCGGACCAAGGACCGTTTTTAGCGCGGTGTTCAAAAGATGAGTAGCGGTATGGTATTTGAGCGACTGTTCGCTGGTGTCCGCAAGGCCACCCTTAAACTTTTGCTCCGAACCAGAGCGGGAAAGGTCCTGATGTTTTTTAAGTTCCTCATTAAGAGCTTCCTGATCAATTTCAATCCCCTTTTCTCTGGCGAGTTCCGTGGTCAGATCAATCGGAAAGCCGTAACTTGAAAAAAGTGAAAAAGCGTCTTTGGCAGAAATGTTTCCGTCATTTGAAAGTTTTGAAAATTCTTTTAGGCCGCTTTCTAGGGTTTTGCGGAACTTTTGTTCTTCCTCGGCGAGAACACTTTTGATCCGGTCAAAATCATTTTTAATATTTTCGTAATCTTGCCCATAAATTTTTGGTACGGCGCTGGCAATGTCAGTAATTTCTCCAGGTTTGAGTCCAAGAATGTCGGCAAAACGTACTGCTCGACGGATTAACCGACGCAAAACATAACCGCGGTCGGTGTTTGAAGGTAAAACACCGTCGCCAATCATGAAAACGCTAGTGCGAATGTGGTCAGCGACAATTCGCATGGCACGCACCTTTTCGGCAGTCATTCCTTTGTTGTCGCGCAGACCGTCGATCATTTGCATGATTGGTTTCAAAAGATCAGTATCAAAAATACTCGTTACGCCTTGAAGCATCATGAGCAAACGCTCGAGTCCGGCACCCGTGTCTACATTTTTCTGTGCGAGCTTTCCAACGATCACGCCGTCGCGTTTTTCATACTCCATAAAAACGTCATTCCAGATCTCAACAATTTTCTGTTCGCTTTCGGCTTTGTCGAATTCTTCCATGCCGTCGAGGTCACCAAGTGTGCCGGTTTTGTCGTAAAACATTTCAGAGCACGGACCAGTCGGACCAGTCCAAGTGTCCCGGCCAGTTTCCTTTACTGCCGGCCACCAGTTGGCATCAACACCCTTATAGAATATGCGATGGGCGGGCATACCGACATCTTTCCAAATCTGTGCCGACTCTTCATCGCGCGGAGCCTGGTCGTTGCCAGCAAAAACGGTTACATAGAGCCGAGCTGGGTCGAGTCCGAGTCCTTCTTCTTTTGAAGTCAAAAATTCATAGCTCCAGGTTATCGCCTCTTTTTTAAAATAATTACCCAGCGACCAATTACCGAGCATTTCGAAAAAAGTGGCATGGGTTTGGTCTCCGATGTCATATATATCTGTAGTACGTACACATTTTTGAACATCAACGAGCTTGTCACCTTTTGGATGTTTGTTGCCCATGAGAAATGGCACCAACGGTTGCATGCCAGCGGTGTTAAAAAGTACTGTCGGATCATTTTCTGGCACGAGTGAAGCCGACGGTATCACCGCATGCCCGCGCTTTTCAAAAAAAGTTAAAAATCGTTTTCGGAGTTCGGTTGAGGTCATGAGTGACATTATACTTTGCGATGTGAAATATTGAAAACCATATTTCGAGCATTCAAGCAAAAGAAAAAGCCTCGACTGAGGAGTCGGGGCTTTGAAAAAACCGAGTGATTGAAATTTACGTTTTAGGCCTCAAGCAGGGCGACAGGGTTCCATGGACCAAAGGAGCGGTCGAGTCGGCTGTAACCCCAGTACCAGTCGTGGTAACTATTCAAGTGTCCGATATAGCGGAGTCCACGCGGGTCTCTGAAAATGGTACCCGGGAAAAGGATTGACCTGCCCCTCCATGCCTGAGGAATGAGACTTGAATGCTCGTAGAGATGAAGACCTACATTTGCCCCAAGAACAACCTTTCCATTGAGCTCCTCAAGAAGATAGTCCCAGGCAATTGTACCAATGCCCTCTTGTCTTTTCGACAAATAGAGGACTATCCTCTTGTTGTTTATGAGAAGGTCATTCCCTACGCTGGTGACTACACACCTTCCTTGCTTTTGGTGTGATTCGATCACAAAACCCGAGTCAACAAAAGGATCGACATCACAATCAATGATGTTGCGATTTGTGTCATTGTTCATGGCTTACTCCCTGGAGGTTTCTGCTGGAACAGTTGTGGCAACACACCACATTAGATCTTGAAAAAGAATACAACTAGTTATTGCAAAAGTCAATATTAAATTTCACAAAACATTCGTCAAAATTTTAAAATCCTCCTTAAGCTGGGCTTTCGTGCTCCCGTTATAAAGCGCCACTGCCGGATGATAGAACGGAATGATTTTTACTTTTCCATAATTCATTTCAACTTCAAATGATTTCCCGTGGATTTTAGAAATTGGTTTAAGTTCAAATTCGAGGCCGAAGCGGCGCATGACATAATCCATTGAAAAACGGCCAAGGGTAGCAATGATTTTTGGCTGAATTATCTCAATTTGCCGGTCAAGAAACGGCGCGTAGAGTTTTATCTCCTCTGGAAGCGGATCTCGATTATCTGTCGGGCGGTCTTTGACGATATTTGTCACGTAGACAGATTTTCGGTCGATGCCGACAGAAGCCAAAAGCTCGTCGAGCACGCGACCCGACGCACCACAGAATGGACGGCCGGTTTCAGCTTCGTTTTTACCTGGTGCTTCGCCAACGAACATGATTTTGGCAAAATGGTCGCCTTCGCCGATCACCGGATGGGCATTGTTAGCAACTCGCTCGGTGTATAGTGGTGACTCTTTAAGGTCCATGACCCCATCTTTGATCTGTTTGAGCAATTCGTGGCGTTTTTCTGGAGTATCAGAGCTCATGGGTTTAGGTTACAGATTTACTTTATCGCACCCTCTTTTTTCAACAGCGCAATTTTGTTTTTGAGCCCGCGATTGTAGCCGCCCATACCACCGTCCGAGCGAATGACACGATGACATGGAATTTTCGGATCAAAGTTTGTAGTCAAAATACTCCCGACCGCGCGCGAAGCATTGGGACTGCCGGCTTTTTTCGCAACCTCTTTATATGTCAAAATTTTTCCTTTCGGAATCTTGCGGACGATTGCAAAAACTTTTTCTTTAAGGTTTGTCATGCTGAATTTTTGGTTTTAAACTTTAAAACAAATTTTTATTATCAATCCGGACCTTTCTTGAGGTTGATTTGGCCTTTTTTACCGTTTTTGGTTTTGAAATTGATTCAGAACTCTTGCCGGCGCTTGCTTGACCCTTTGTTTTAAACTCATTTTCAACTAGTTCCACATACGAGCAAAATTCGCAGTCTGGACTGCCTGCCGGAATTTCGTTTTGCATTAAACACTGACGGATTTCCACCAAAACTTCGTCGATCCAGTCGGTTGTGCCGATGTATGGAATGACGGCCACATCAAACTCGAGCTTGCCGTCGAAAGATTTTCGGTCTGTTTTGCCATTTACGTATACAAAGTATCCTGTGTCAGAAACTTTGAAACCATTTTCACGAAAAAGCCATTGGTAAATTTCCATTTGGCGTTTGTACTGAATTTTCCATTCGTCATCAAGCGTGATCGCACCTTCTTTGCTTGTCGCTTTGTAGTCGACAATGATTAGCTCGCCGTTTGGAGCGACCCAGACGTCGTCGATGCCACCGCGTACGAAAAGATTGCTCGGTTTATGCACCGTCGAGACGCCACGCTTCAGGGCATCTCGCCATTCATCCATTCTTTCGTCGTTAAAAGGCACAGCGTCGATTTTGTAGGCTTTCATCAAGGGATGCGTTGAACCTTTTGCACGATGAATGTCGAATTCTTTTTTGAGCAAAGTGTCGACGGCGGAATTCAAGGCAAATGGTGGGCCTTTCGGACGCGGCACGCCGAGGCGTTGATCCATGTAAAAACACCGTTTGCACTGGGTAAACAGCTCGATTTTGGTTCGGCTGATTTTGTATGGTTCCTTTGATTTCGGATCAAAGAGATACCACTGGCGTTTTTTGGTTGGGAATCCCATTTAAAAAAATTACATCGCCGCAATTTCATCCACAATTATTTTCGCTCTGTCTTGGCTTAAACCACAATCAACAAGTAAGGACTGGTTGCCCCTGGCCTGTCGACACAGAACCACACCTTTTTCAAAAAGAATTTTTAGCTCACCTTGGCTGATTTCAGCGAGACAAGTCAAAGGCATTAGGTCACCGTCTTCGATCATTGTCTGCAAATTAGTTTTTCCGGGAAAATTCCAGCCGATCAAAGTTAGACCTTTGCACATCGCGTATTCAATAGCGGTCGTTGTAAATTTAGTGTTTGTAATAAGCCAAGACTCGCCTACCTTTCGGCGCTTTCCGCCATAGAAATGGGTGGCCTCAAGGAGGTCGTCGAATCGAGCCTTAACGTACAAAACAACCTTCAAATCGGTTTTTATACTCTGGTCGTTGTGAAATTTGGCCTCAACCATAATGAGTTTGTTGTCATTCCAGGCCACAACATCGACTTCGTGCTTTACACAGCCACCTTGAACCATTTGATCCGTTTCAGTTGTATAGCCCTGACTTTTTAAAATCTCAGCGACATATTTTTCAAAAGGAAAACCAGACGGGCCGAGATTCTGCACCGCCCGACGTAGGGCATATCGACGAGCGGCAGATTTTTGAGTCTGATGAAGGAGAAAAAAAGCGTGTTTATAAATTTGGGCAGAGGTCGTGCCGTCTGCAATTTCATCTTGTACATGTTTGATGATGTCGGCGATGATCTCTGGCTTGGCTTTCGACCGCAAAAGAGAATTCTCAAGTTTCGCCGGATCAAAATCCTCATACTGACCGTTTGCCTTTAGAACCTTTTTTGCTTTGCTTGAGTGATTTGAAGTCATGTTTGAAGTTATATTGGAGTGAATAATACCCTATCATCAGCGCAAATACATAATTTTGTTTTTCTTATGCTCTTCAAAACTAGCGGCAAAATGCATTACCCCATCGTCGTCGGATAAGAAGTAAAGATAATCGGTTTTAGTTGGCGAAATGGTGGCTAAAATCGAGTCCATGCCAGGGTTTGAAATCGGAGTCGGTGGCAAACCAGCATATTTGTAGGAGTTATATGGCGAATCCAGGTCTAAATCCGCGCCAGTCAGCTCGGCCGTTCCTTTTCCGTTAATGTATTTAAAAGAAACATCAACTTGCAAAGGCATGTCAGTTTCAAGCCGCTTCCAAAGGACTCCGGCAATCGTTTGCCTAGTTTCAAACTGTCTGGCTTCAGTCTCAACGATCGAAGCCATGGTTATGATTTCATCCAAATTGTAGCCGGACTCTTCTTCAAATTTTTTAATTTCCTCGGCCCGAGCAGAAACCCGACGGTCAAAGTTTTCCTTCATAACGGAAATTACTTTGTCTGTTGTGACGTTTGGGGTGAAAAAGTAGGTGTCAGGAAAAAGGTAGCCTTCAGAGGAATCAAGAACGAACTTCTCTTTGTCAAAATTTTCAAAATAACTAGCCAATAATTCTGCAGTTTCAGTCCTGTTTAAACCTTCCGGTATGGTTACTCTGTTTGGCTTAAGACCAAAGTTGGCGTTGACGACTCTTTGAGCCACTCGAAAGGCCCCGATTCGAGATTCAAAAAAATAATCCCCGGCTACAATCGACTTTTCATCACCCAACAATCCCTTAACCATGATTTTAAAAGCCAAAGCCGAGCGAATATAGCCCTCAGCCTCAAGCGAATCCGAAATCTGGCTCAAAGTCATTCCTTTTTCAATAGTAAAAACTGTCCCTTTGGCAAAGGTAGCTGGAACAGAAAGGGTCAGATGAAACATATTCGTAAGTAAAGCAAAAAACAAAATCAAACCAGCGGTCAGTGCACGAAGATGGGAACTTGCCCAAAAATGCGGCCAAAAAGCAATAATCCGATGGAAAAAGGTGTCATGCAAATCTCGTAACTGTTCTTCCATAGAAAATTAAATTGGCAAATTTGAAGGCGCCTCGCTTTTTCGGGAAGAAATTTTGGTAAGGGTTGGAGTGCCAACAACCTTTCCTGGTAAATGAAAAATCGTTGCCAATTCCTCAGTCGTTAAAATAAACGGTTTCGTAAAAAGATGTTTGTACGGAGCTTGGAAATAAGATCGAAGTTTATAAGCATTAAGGATCTTTCTCTCACGTTCGGCTTTTCTCATGCCCATAAAATCCTCCCACGGATAATCAAGCCCAGTACCCTTAGCAATTCTTATCTCGTTCAGATTTTGAGAACTATATTGTCTAAAACTTCCAAGCAAGCCGGTAATGTTGATCGGATCAAAAACTTCTTTGCGAAAAACGTACATGCATCGAACCCCAACCTCAAAAGGTAGCTTTGTCAGGCTTCGCTCCAAGGCAGAAATTGTCTCCTTTTCGCCCATCGTCGGTGCGCGGCGGGGTGCATCCTCGTCGTCTCCACCAGTGATCTCGGCGATCTTCTTTTTTATCTCAGCCTCCCCAGCCTTTTTCCAATCCTCTTTTGCAAAAACCGCATCCTCTTTCATGCCCAATTTTCGGTGAGCTTGAATAAGAATTTGAATCCAGATTTGTTCTCCGGCCTTTATACTTCCCATAAATTCCAAAACCGAAGTCATCGGGTCGACCTTCGACTCTTCTTCTTGTTCTCGATCGAGTCCGTAATCTATGTAGGTCTTGATCGGATAAATGTCCGGTTTATTTAACTTAAAAGCCAATCCAACGAGTCCGTTTTTTTCTGGGTCAATAAAAAAACTTTTTGAATAGTCTTCGACCTCATAGATTTCTACTCCTGGGTACTGAGCATAGAATTGTGATTCGATCAGTTGTTTGAACTTTGTTTTGGTCCAAATGAAAAACCGAACTTCGCCGTCTATAGAAACGATTTCGAGTGAAAACCACGGACGATGTTTCCCTTCAACAAAAGTATCCAAATATGTTCCCTTTCCGCTCTGATAAAGCGAGGTTAGGATGATTTCCATTGCCAAAGGAGACTTAAAAACATCTCTAGGTAACTTTATTTCTAAAAGGGTGCCGCCGTCTTTTATCACCGCCTTGGCTCTGGTGTATTTCAGCCAAATGTTTAGGAAAACGATGGATAAAAAAATCGGTAGCCACAGAAGTGACGTTCCATATAGGAATTTAATTATTGTTCCTAAGTATTCGAAACGCAAAGCAGTGACAGCATCATTCCACATGTCGCCATTATAACAAGAAAACTCCCGTGGATAGGAGCTACTTGGGCATTACTTTAATATACTTGTAGTTTTTGCTGTCTTTTCTGATTTGTTAAGCCAGCGAGTATCGGTTCTGCTTGTCTTTTTTAAAGAATTTTGAATTTTGGAGGTTGACGATGATGGTGTTTGGCTTTACGTATCGCTCTTTCAAAACCTTCTCGATGATTTTTTCCTTAGTTAGCGGACCATCTTTTTCAAGGATTTTCTTGATAACGTCTTTGACTACTCCGCTCATATAACCCCATTCAGCGAGGGCGTATAGACCGCGACCAACGAGTACGAAACGAGGATCTTTGATGAGTTCGTTGTGAGTGGTCGCAACGTGAGCCTTTTTGTTAAAGACCTCGGTAATAAGACGAGCAACTTCTCGGAAATGAATCGGTGATCCATGCTTTCGGATAACCAAGAAGGCATAGTCGCGAACGCCGCGAGTGTTGATGTTTGAAGAGCGAGTCTTACCCCATTCACCAAGCGGGTTTTTTCCAAGAGATTTTGACATCCAAAGCCAACGCTTGATCATTTCTTCGTTCTTGTATTCTTCGGAAACATCGCTGATGTAGGAAAGGAAGGATTCAATGATTTTTGATTCCGGAATAATTGCTTCGTCATCCAAATCGCTGTAAATCTTGCGAAGGGTGTCGTGAATTCTGTCGGCAAGCTTGTTGTCAATGTGCCAACGTGCTTTAAATTCGTCGTCTTCTTTGTGCTTTTTGAATTCCTCGCCAATTACCAAAAGAAAATGAATATTGTTCTGAGTAGATTTATCTGTTGAAAGATGATTAAGAAGGTCATGCTCTGAAATTACACCACCGAGTGAACGGATAGCGTTTCGAAGTTCTTCAAAAACCTTTTTTTCTTTTTCGTATTCTTTAGATTTGCGAACATTGGCAATAGAGTGGTTTTCGATCTGACGAACTCGCTCCCTGGTAATGCCATATTTCTTACCAATTGACTCAAGAGTCATTTTTTTGGTTTCGGTTCCAAGGCCGTAACGACCACTGATCACATCGCGTCCTCGATCAGAAAGTACCCCAACAAGTCTTTTGGCAACCTGCTTTGGATTAAATGACAGAGTCAGTTGTTTTGAATTTTTTTCGCTCATGTTAAAAATTTATTTTTTCTGCGCAATAGAATTAATGCCTTAGATTCTACTATTAGCTTATATAATAGTCAATACGCTTGACACAAGACCCCACTTTATTTTGTTACTGACATACTACTGAACAATAACGAAGTTTATAAGGCGGTTTTCCACAAACACCACTTTCGCTATTTTGGCTCCATTGAGCCATTTTTTGGCACTTTCCTCATTTTCAGCTATTTCTCTGACCCTGGGCTCGGCCGAATCGCGCGGAACCTCTAA
The DNA here is from genome assembly GCA_964390475.1 of uncultured Candidatus Saccharibacteria bacterium. Classification (GTDB taxonomy): domain Bacteria; phylum Patescibacteriota; class Minisyncoccia; order Phycocordibacterales; family DATGWK01; genus JAHFLV01. Next base: position 13,511 of record CAYMIB010000011.1, read on the forward strand.
TTCTCCCCTAACCTTTCCATTGACTTGAATAACAATTTTTACAGTCTCACTAACAATTTTACTCGGATCGTACTTAGGCCAATCGCTTAGGTGAATAGAATTTTTATTTCCTAGCGTACTCCAAAGCTCATCAGCAACGTGCGGAGCAAATGGAGCGAGAAGTTTCAATAGAATTTCAAAAGAACTTTTTGAAATTGTTGTTTGGTTTTCTAACTCTCTTGAAAGAATCATTAAACTGGAAATTGCTGTGTTAAAACTGAATGACTCGATGTCCGAAGTCACTTTTAAAATAGTCTTGTGCAGAGTCATGTCCAAACTGGAATCAGAATTTTCCTTTTCCTCCTTATCGCTGACCTTTTCAGACAATCTCCAGACTCTTTCAACAAGCCGCCGTGAGCCCATGATACTTTTTGTGTCCCAGGCACTCGATTGGCCAAAAGGTCCAATAAACATTTCATAAATACGAAACGTATCGGCGCCATAAGTCGTCACGATGTCATCAGGATTTACAACATTTCCAAAGCGCTTACTCATTTTTTGTCCGTCTTCTCCCAAAATAAGTCCGACATTGTGAAGCCTGGTGAATGGCTCAGACGTGCTCACTGCGCCAATGTCATGTAAAAACTTATGCCAAAACCGAGCGTAAATAAGATGACGTGTCGCATGCTCCGCTCCGCCAACGTAAACATCAACCGGTGACCAATATTTTTCTTTTTTTGAATCAACAAGGGCTTTGTTATTCTTTGGATCCATGTAACGCAAGTAATACCAACAAGAACCCGCCCACTGTGGCATGGTGTTCGTTTCGCGTTTTGCTTTACCGCGACATTTCGGACATTTCACATTTACCCATTTCTCAATATCAGTCAAAGGCGACTCACCTGTTCCGGTCGGGGCGTAATTTTCCACCTCAGGAAGTTCAACTGGCAAATCTTTTTCAGGCACTGGCACAACACCGCACGCTTCGCAATGAATAACCGGAATCGGCTCACCCCAGTAGCGCTGGCGGGAAAAAACCCAGTCACGAAGTTTGTATTTAGTTACCACTTTTCCGCCGACAAATTCTAAAATCTCATTCAAGACTTCTTGATCAGCAGGATTCTTACCAGTAAATTGCCCAGAATTTACAAGAATTTTTCTATACAATACCCGGTCAGAGGCCGGAAATTTTTCATTTATATCGTAAAAGTCGTTGGTGTACATCGAACGACGCCAGATGAGTGTCATGTCGTGAAATGGGTCTGTGAATTTTTCAACTTCATTCTTTGAAACCCAAACAACTTCATGGATTGCATTTTCTGTATCTGTTATTTCATTTCGATCACCATTTTGAAGTTCAAGATAAAGGCCATGAAAGTGGGCCCATCGATTTTCACCCTTCACTACCTGAAAAAATTGAGCATGAACCGTCGGTCCAAGAGAACGTACAAATTTTGCTGATGTATATCCGGTTTCTTCAGCAATCTCTCGAACGGCTGCATCCTCAAAACTCTCTCCTGCTTCTGCGCCACCAATAACAAAACCTCTCCAGTCAGTTTGTTTCCAACGGAGGCAAAGATATTTATCCTCTGACCAGTGTTTTACAACAGCAACAGCCGAGTCGCGTTCCTTGATAGGCATGTCGGGTCGAAATGCATCTTTCTCGTTTGCTTTGATAAAGATCGGTTCAACAACACTCTTTATTTCTAGTCCAAACTTCTTAGCAAACTCAAAATCGCGCTCGTCGTGGGCTGGAACAGACATGACTGCGCCTGTGCCGTGACCCGCTAAGACATAGTCGGCCACAAAAACCGGAATTTTTTCTTTTGAAGCGGGGTTAACCGCCCAAACACCCTCGAGTTTGATGCCGGTTTTTTCTTTTCCAGCGGTTGTGCGGTCAATTTCGGTTTTTTTAGACACCTGGCGAACATATTCACGCACCTTATCTGCATTATCCAAAACTCCCTTATGATTTTCATCCAGAGCCAAAGTTACCCAGAGATGTTCCGGGGAAAGGACGAGCGCTGTCGCGCCAAAGATGGTATCTGGACGAGTGGTAAAAACTGGAATCAGTCCTGGCTTTTGTCCATGAGCAAATTCAATCGGAAAACCAATTTCTGCGCCCTCACTTTTCCCAATCCAATTTTTCTGAGATTCTTTTATGGAATCCGGCCAGTTCAAGGGTCCAAGGTCTGAAAGCAAACGCTCAGCATAGTCGGTGATTTTCAAAACCCATTGCCGCATCGGCTTTTTCTCCACGACCGAACCACAGCGCTCGCATTTACCGTCTTCGAGGTCTTCATTGGCCAAACCAGTCTGGCACGATGGACACCAGTTGATCGGTTCAAATGACTGATATGCCAAACCTTTCTCAAGCATCTTGAGGAAAATCCACTGTGTCCATTTATAATATTTCGGATCAGTGGTATTTATTTCTCGTGACCAATCATAATTGAAACCAATAATTGAAAGTTGCTCTTTGTAGCGCTTAATGTTTTTCTCAACAGCAATCCGTGGGTGGGTTTTAGTTTTGATCGCATAGTTTTCGGCCGGCAAGCCAAAAGCATCCCAACCCATTGGGTGTAAAACGCTGTGGCCATTCATCTTTTTGAACCGAGAATAAATGTCGGTTGCAATGTAACCCTTTGGATGACCAACGTGGAGGCCTTCGCCGGACGGATACGGAAACATGTCCAGGACATACGACTTCGGCGCGGGATATTCTCCTGAATCCTCTTTCGACTCGTAGATCTTTTTTTTCGTCCACTCTTTCTGCCATTTCGCCTCGATTTTCTTATGATCGTATTCCTTCTTCATATGTTTGTTGTTCAAACAATATAAGAAAAAAACCGCTTTGTAAAACGGTCCTTTTCTTTCTTTTTCTTTAACGGCGCCTGTTCAGACTAAATCCTCTTCACTGCCGCAGCCGGCACAGGTGGGTAGAGCTCTGGGTCAATCGTCCGTTCGAAACAAGCTCGGCCGGCGGCATGTTGCCAATTGTCTTGCTCAGAACCCTTAATAGCTGGGTAGGCGTACATATCACCCCCTGAATTCGTCTTTTTATTTTCGAGATTAAAGTTGGCGCACAATTCAAAAGAAAGATTGGAAATTTTTCGGTAACCATAGACTTCGCCGCTCTCTGGATCGTTCGGTGTCATGAAGCCGGAAATTGGGTCGCTGAGATCACCAAGCGCGTTTGGCAATGCTCGTTTCTGTTGCCAATAGTTTACGATTTGCCATTGAATATTTTGAAGGTCAGCGGTTTTTTCAGCATCGAATCTCATTTTGCGCTGTGTCATTGGTGAACCCATGACGACGAAGCCGCCGACAATAGACGCCAGGACGACAATTGCCGCCGCAATGGCAAACATTTTTGTTCGAGAACTCTGACTCATTCGACGTAAATCCCAAATGTAATAACCAAACACGAAACCAGCCACGACAAGCACAACAACAACCTTCAGAACAAAACGGGTTGAGATTTCGCCACCAAGAAATGAGGTTATGAGCACAATAAGGTCAGTCGCAATCGCCGCTCCGGTCACAAAAAGAGTTAAAAATGTCAACCAACGTTTGATGCCGAGGCCACGCTTTTCTGGAAATACATTGTAGTCTCGCTCCAAAAGCCAAGAGAGCAAAAGGAAAAGTGGGAAAATGATGATGAGTGACGCTACTGCCCAACGAATGCCGGAGGAATACGGGTCAACGTAATAGTCGAGCGAGTCCGGGTGCAAAATATTAATTACCTGAAACAAAAGCGTGATAAGGCTGATTGCGCTCACATACAAGGTAACAATCGTCCCAACATGGGTAAAAAAATCTCGTGGTGTTATTTTGTTCATAGTGCCATTATACAGAAAAACAAACCCCACCGCGATGGTGGGGTTTTGCTTACCTAGATCTGAGACCTATGACGCAGGGCGGCAGACATGGGTGGTCTACCTCGTGTTGGGATCCTCCCAACGTACCTCAGTTTGCGTGGTTTTGAACGTTTGAACACGTTGGCTCTTCCTTTGCGCATCCCAGTACTCCTTCTGCTTTCTCAAAATCTCTCTGATCTTGGCGCGGCTTTCCTTAGTTCTCTGCTCGTACCAACTTCTGTTATGCGGTCGGCGAAACCCCTGCTCAATCAAACTGATTTCATACTTGCAGTCTTTGATTTCGTTTCGAAGACTTCGAATCTCGCCATACGGCCCAGTTCCTGGAACTCCAAGCGCCATAATCACCTCCTTGCACATGTTTCGCTCATCTAACCAGAATGATACCAATTTTGATTTCAAAATCTACTTGCCAAGGATCCGTTTCAGTTCTTCACCGTTCTCTGTCATGACCTCCATCGCCGCGTCCTGCTGAGAAACACCGGCATCCATTTTGGCCTTGATTTTATCGGCCAGAGTTTTGAAAAAATCTGGATTTTTCTCCATAGCGGCGATTATCATGTCTATCTGGTCATCCGGCACGCCCTTGAGCTGCTTTTTAAGCATTGCTTTGAAAATGAAATTCATGGTTTCGGTATTTTGTTAACGTAGGGTTATATTTTAGCACCAACTAATAAACGAACTACTGCCAAATTGCACCACCATCCTATATATGCTACTTTCATTACTGAAAGGAGATACGCAATGGCGCGAAAAATCTCAAAAGAACGGGTCCGTAGAAGCCGTGCTGCAGTCAAAGGTTGGAAAACCCGTAGACGAAACCTGAGAAGGGGTAAGTGTATTGACGTTCAGCACGCACCAAGCGACTCAGATTCAGCGTACAAAATGTTCTGATCAGTTATTCCTCGCCCGCCAGCCGCACGTCCTGAACACAGCAACGTGCGGCTTTTCTCTTACTAAATCTTAAACTCTACGACGTCCCCATCCTTCACAATATATTCCTTACCTTCAGTCCGCACCAAGCCAGTTTCGCGGGCAGCGCCGTATGAGCCAGCAGCCAGCAGTTTGTCCCATTCGACTACCTCGGCCTTGATGAATTTTTCTTTGAAGTCGTTATGAATAGCTGTACCAGCAACAGGCGCAGTCGAGCCACGTAAAATGGTCCAGGCACGAGTTTCGTCCTCACCGGTCGTAAAGTATGTGATCAAATCCAAAAGCTCGTAACCCTTGCGGATCAAATTATTAATTCCATCATCCATTGTTCCCAAATCCTTTCGAAATTCGGCTTTCTCGCCCGAATCGAGGTCCTTGAGCTCTTGCTCAATCCCCGCATCTACCACAACGTAAATTGCCTTGGAATCATTCAAAAACTTCATGAGCCGAGCAAAACGCTCGTCACCGAGTTCATCGAGATTTCGCCCGCCCGCTTTTTTATTCAAAACATACAGAAACGGCTTCATGGTCAAAAGGTGCAGGCCGCGTGCCACTGACATTTCTTCTTTTGTAATGTCAGCCGCTGAGGCCAACTTACCCTCGGTCAAAACTTTTTCGATTTTCGCTAAAACGGCTTCCTCAATAACCGCCGCTTTGTCGCCCCGCTTTGCATCACGCACAACATTGACCTTTCTCTTTGTCACAGTGTCGGTGTCGGCCAAAATGAGTTCGAAGTTTATAACCTCGATATCTTTCAAAGGATCAACCTTGCCGTCGACATGAATGACGTTTTCGTCTTCAAAAATGCGGACGACTTCGGCGATTGCGTCCACCTCACGAATATTGCTCAAAAATTTGTTACCCAAACCTTCACCGGTCGATGCGCCCTTTACAATGCCGGCAATGTCCACGAACTCAACCGCAGCTGGAATAGTTTTGGCCGACTTGCTGAACTCTGAGAGCTTGCCCAAACGCTCGTCTGGCACTGCCACCACGCCGACAGACGGGTCGATCGTGCAGAAAGGATAGTTTTCGGCAGGCACCGACTTTTTTGTAAGCGCATTAAAAAGCGTCGACTTGCCGACGTTTGGGAGCCCAACTATACCGATGCTTAATTTGGCCATTTAGTGTTAATCATCATGACACATGATCCGAAAAAACCAAAAACTTGACTTTCAAATATTAGGGTGATATAAAATATAAAGACCAGTTTTGTAGCAATCTTGAAAAGGAGTCAGACATGCAACTGCAGCGACGTATGCGGCGTTCCGTTCTTGTCCCAACCGACATGTTTTTGGCGCTCGATACCCCAGAAAAACTCCTCGAGTTTATGAGGTATGAGGCTCAACAACACCAAACCGTTGGTTCACACCTGCTGTTCTGTGCAGAAATGAAGAATGATGGGCCGGACTGGGAACGAGTCAAGAACATTCTCAGTGAAACGTACTCTGATGGGAACATCGAGGACACCCTTCAAATGCTTCTTGTTCAAAACACAAGTGATAGCCCTCCGACACAAATTGCTTCGGGACATGCAAACTTGGGGAAGTTCAAAATCCACAACTGGACCAACGAAACTCTTCGGTTCTATGCTCCCCAGGCCCAGTCTGAGGTGGTCATCACACCGGAAAAACTGGATCTGGAAAATCTCACTCAAGGCTGGAAAGCAACCGGTGAGACTGCATCACCAGACGACCCAACCTGGGTGGTGATTTTCTTTCCAACACATGACGCCACAATGAGTGTCGTTGGAAACTCGGCCTCAATCGAAGGGACCTTGCACAGCTTGGCACGGAGTTTCTCATGCTCTGATCTCAAGCTAAGTGTCGTTGCACCTGAGAAAGCAGAATAGTCAACTTAACACCCCAATAAAATGGGGTGTTTTTATTAGGAAAATTTAGCGAATGGTCTCTTCGTGAGAATAATCCGTCCCCTGACTAATAACAATGTCTTTCGTACCAAAGAAATTATTTGCGATAAGGATTGCGATGAGAACGGCGGTGACCAGCAAGCCGTTAGTGATCAGGTCTGGATGCTGAACATTAACTTTAATCAGAATATTCAAAATTAGAGCAAGAATGGTTACGCCAAGGATAATAAGGAAAAGTATGTTGCCCGCATGCCGGGGCGACGCGGAAATTTTTTCAAATTTACTTGGGGCGTCTGGGGTGGCGTCTTCTGCACCCAAAACCTCTGTGCTCTCTTCGGAAACCGACGAGACGGCCAATTCAGAAGTCACTGCTTTTTCTGGTTCAGGCGTTGTCGTTGGCGCTACGGTTTCCTGTTTTTCTTCTAGTTTCACTTCCTGTTTTACTTCTGCTTTTTTAGCCTTTTCAACGCTAGCGGCCCGGGCTTCAGTAGCCGAGCTATTTTTTGGGTTAGCGTAAAGTTGGGCAACAAAAACCGTCTCTTTCCCTTCGTAAACTCCTGTGGCAATCCCAGTACCGACTTCAGTATAAGAGGATTTAACTATATTCGCCCGATGGGTTGGAGAATCCATCCAGGCTTCGGTAACGTCTTTTGAATCACTAAAATTTATAGCTAAATTTTCACCAGCGTAATCATATCGGTATCCAACTTGCTCAAGCCAATACCACGGCGTCTTTCCTTTCGGGCTAGTATGAGCAAAGTAACTATTTTCAGCCATATCTTTTGCTTTGAGTTCGGCCGCTTCGGTCAATTTTTGACTAACAGTTAGTTCGGGCAGATTGTTGTTTTTTCGTTCGTCGTTTGTAAGAACAGCCAAAACTCCAGGTAAAACTGAAGCCAAATTTGTATTGTTGACTCGACTAACAAATGTCAGAGCCGGCAAAACAAAAACTAAAAGCTCAAGGGCCAGAACTAAAACCAAAATTCTTTGGGTGTTTTTGGTATGAAGAAAATGCGGCCGATGTTGGTTGTTTTTATGAGGAATAAAGTGTTTTTTAAGCCAGGTCATCATTGAGGTAGTTTACAATATCAAAAACATTATATAACAAAACATCGCGCCCGGGTATTGCCCAGAACACGATGTTTTGTTGCCTCAAGTAGAAGCATTTTAGCTTATTAGCCGTTGATTACCGCACGAGTCAATGGACCAAAGAAACCAGTTATGTAACCAATCTCAGAGAAGTGAGCAAGTTGGTAAAGCATAACGGAGATCTTTGTGAATGGACCGAAATAACCGGTGTCAGTTGGATATGTAAAATATCCTTCTGCACGGAGTCGTTTCTGTAGCTCCATAACGTCGTTTCCACTCATACCTTCTCGAAGGTCAGTAAGAAACTGGAAATCTGAAGCACCCAAAACTTGTCCGATACCATTACCATTTGAGTTTGAACGTCGTCCACCGCCGTTACCACCACCATTTCCACCGTTATTATCGGTTGGAGTAGGGCTAGGAGTAGTATCTTCCTCATCTACTTCAGCAGCAGGAGATACGTCTGCATCAACGATTGGAGTAGTGTCAGGTTCATCAACTTCAGCGGCTGGAGCAACGTTTGCGTCGGCAACTAGAATAGCATCAGGTGAATCAACTTCAGCGGCTGGTGAAATGTCTGCATCAGTAACTTCGACAGCGTCAGTTTCATCAACCACAGCTACATTTGCGATAGAAACATATTCTTCAGCGAATACGTTTGACAATGAGTAACCGCTAGACACCAAAAGGGCCGCGACTACAA
>CAYMIB010000012.1:0-21116 GCA_964390475.1 uncultured Candidatus Saccharibacteria bacterium
TATAGAAATATTCTACACCTTAGCTCCTCCCTGAACCTTGTCCTGAAAAATTAATCTGTAGACAAAAAAACTTAATATTGCCAAAACAACCGTAACAAAAAACTGAGAAAACAAATACCAGAGGCCAACCAAATCAACAAGCACAAACATTCCAAGATCATTTAAGCCCAAATTAACAAGACTTACAACAAGGAATAAAACCAACTGCTTGTGAGTACTCGCACCACTTGAGCCCCCGAAAGTCCAAAGTTTTTGTAGTAAGAAACTGCTAGTGAAACCAACAAGGAACGCAATAGTTGATGAGTAAAGATACCAAAGGCCCACCACCTCTCGGAAAAAAACCAGGGTCACAAACATCGCCATGGTAGCAATCAATCCGGACAAAACATATTTCGATACAGTTTTAGGGATACGGTCTAAGATTGTTTTTCGATATATTTGTAAATCACCGGATTCCATTGGTCTAGTTTGTTACATCCTCTCCAACTACGTAATTTTGCCTCCTGTCAGACTGCCGCACAATAAGTTCACCCAAAAAACCAGAAACAATAGACTGAAAACCGACAACAACTAAAAGGATTCCTAGAAGCAAAAGTGGCCGATCTCCCACAAAAACATTTTCAACAACAATGAGCCAGCTCATGTAAACCAGAATAACCAAGCCAAAAAACATCGTGATGAAACCGAACAAACCAAAAAGATGCATCGGTTTGCTTTCAAAGCGTCCCAAAAGAACCACTGATATGAAATCAAAAAGGCTTTTTAAAAACCGTCCGAAATTTCCGTATTTGCTTTCGCCAAACTTCCTTTTTCTATGATTCACTTTTTGCTCACTGACTTTATAACCCCTACTTGCAACAATCGCCGGTATATATCGATGGTGATCCCCCGTCAGAACCAGACTCTTTGCAACCTCACGCTTGTATAACTTGTAACCGCAGTTCATATCGTGGACATAGGCGCCAGTCGCCCAGCCCGTAACCAAATTAGCAATTTTTGATACTATACCTTTACTCGCTCCATCCAACCTATTTTGTTTCCAACCAACAACAAGATCGGCTCCATTTTTTATTTCCTCAAGAAAATTTGGAATCTCTGCCGGGTCATCTTGCAGATCGCCGTCCATAGTAAAAATATAGTCGCCAGTTGCAAGATTAAAGCCAGCCTGAAGGGCCTGGCTTTTACCAAAATTCCTAGAAAAAGAAACTACTCTGGCGGGCTTAAGTTTTTTCAATTCAGATAGTGTTCCGTCGTTTGAACCATCGTCGACGAAAATTATCTCGTATGCAAAACCGAGCCCAGAAAGAGCCGAGACGAGTTCAGAGTGGAGCTGAGTAACGCTTTCCCTTTCATTATACACAGGGACTACAACTGATATTTTCATAGGGATAAGGTTATCACAATTCTAAATTTTCAAATCATTGATTAGTTTTTCGATTTCTTTTATAACCGCCTCAACACTAATAGAAAGAACCTGTTGTATAGCCTCATTTTCATCATAAAATCGAGAATTCAGTATTGATAATTCCGGCCGCCCTCTGTTTGGAGGAACAACATTTCGATGAATCAGGCCCCGCGGCGGTTGAACATTTTCATCTACCGGACCAACAATATCTATTGTAGGAACACCAAAAGCTTCAGCAATATAAATCGGTCCAGTATCAACTGATACGAAAAAGTAAAGCTTGGAAACAAGCGCCTTTAACTCATCAATATTAAAATCAGTGACCTTTAAAACTTGTTCAGAAAAACGCATATTACGAACAACCGTATTGATCGCTTCCTCATCACCCCTTCCTCCCAAAATAACTACCTTTAACTTACGCGTACCAATAAGATAGTCTGCCACCTCTGCAAATCGGTCTCTCGGCCATTCCTTTATTTTATTTCCGGCAGTTGGTGATATACCAACAAGAAAATCTGTTTCTGGATTGATTTTTTTATCAGTGAGAAATTTTTCGACTCTTTCGGACGCCTTCTTCGAAAACCCCAAGGTTTTTTTAGTGTCGTCAGAAAAAATACCAAATGGCTCAAGAACTTTCAAGCGCTCACGTGGAGCATAAGCTTCGATATGATACGGGAAGGTTTTTACAAACTTTTTTAAAATTTTGTACGGCCTTGTTTCTGACGGAGAAAAACCTCCGACAACAGAGGCTGAAACCACCAAAGGAATACCCGAAGCAAAAAGGAGGGCCGTCGAGGTATATGATGGCCCAGTAACCAGCGCCACATCGGCACTACTCTTTTTTATTAGACCAATTGAGTTATCTCCTTCAAGATCGATATATTCATCGACTAAACCACTGTCGGCCAGGAGTGCCTTATGAAGCTTCGAGTTCCCAGCAACAATAAGATGCACCTTCGGCAATTGGCTCCTCAATGCTCGCAACACTGGAGTACAGCACACAACGTCTCCTAGTTTTCCGGTTGGGACCACAATAACCCGCGAGATCTTTTCGGGAACCACATCTGCCTTGCCATGCAAAATAAATCGTCCAAAACAACGACAAAGAAGAACTATTCTGTTGGCTCGCTTAGATAGTTTCATTATTTCTTTGAGATTTCAAAGTGTTTTTGATAAATTCTGTAATCGCAAAACCTCGTTTTTCCCACGTATGATTTTGAACATCGTCATATGCTTTTTTGGAAATAGTCTGAGAAAGATTATCGTTGTTTATCGCTCTTTCAATACCCTGCGCAAGTGATTTTTCATTCCCGGGTTCGACCAGAATAGCATTTTTCTCATTCAATATTTCACAAATTGATGGCAGTCGAGACGCCACAATAGGGACGCCAGACGCCATGTATTCAAAAAGCTTCATCGGTGATTGAGAATACTCACCCTTAGGATGCGGCAAAAGAAGCACGTCCGCGGCCTGAAGGATGCTTGGAAGTTCTTTTTGTTCTAGTTTTCCCAAAATTTTCACATTCGAGGGCAGGGTGGCATTAGCAAATTCTGGAGAGACAATGCCTGCAAGAAAAAAGCGTAGATTCGGCAAAAGACGGGCTGTCGAGATTAGTGTATCGATACCCTTTAGCTTACTAATTGTTCCGGAGTAGACACATACCTTATCGTCCAGCATGACGCCAAGTTTATTTCGCGACTTCCCTCGATCAACCACAGCCGCAAATCTTTTCAATGAAACCGCATCGTGAGCAACAAGAATCTTTTTTTTGTAAGATACGTAGTGCTCCCGCATATATTCACTGATCACAACAATGCCAGTGGCCATACGACTCATCACATGGTCACGTTTTCTTTCGCTCCAACTAATCGGTCGTCGATGAGTTTCGTAGAAAAATGGAATATTTAAGATAAAAGCAACAAATGCCACGGGCAAAAAGTAACTAGTCCGAAAATAGATATAATCCACATCCTGATTTATCTTTTTCCACAATAAAAAAAATATGGCTGGTATGTTAAAAATAGCAAAAGCCACGATACCAGACTTTCGTATGCCAAAATTTCTGAGAAACACGACATTGGGCATTTGCGAAAGACCATGATTGTTTTTAACGGTCTCAAAGTCCACACCTCCAATGTGATATTTTGGCAAAACCACCGATAAAGATAATTCGGGGCTCAGATATGCGGCCGTGCTAAGTATCTGGCAAGCATGAGCTCTCGTGCTCCGAACGTCCATGTTGTGAAAATAGTATCCTTTCATAAAATCTTTAATTACTTGGCTTCGGATATAAACGTTCAAAACCAGAAATAACTTCTTTCGCTAGAACTTTTTCGAAATTATGCGATTTCTTTTGACTATATTCGATAAAATTATACAGAAATAATAATCCTCGATAATTTTCTGAATTGAAATTTCCACCAATTTTTTTGAAGTAGTCTGGAAGATATTCAGCACACAGGGCGACAGAGTTTTTGACATCAAAACGACGAAACAGACATGATAAATCAAATCCGGGTATATCGGTATTCCCAACATCATCGTAATCAACGACACAAAAACCTTCTTTGGACAATAAAACGTTGTCTGGGGTTAAATCTCCGTGTTGAATAATTCTCGGCAAAATAATATTTGAATGAGGCAAATTTAAAAAATATTCTAACAATTCCTTTTGTTCCAGTTCGGGCAGTCCTGATTTAGCAATCGTCTCACGAGCGATTTCATCAATACTTCTTACGTCACCATTATTTTGGCCAGCTAGGTGTACTTGAAAATCAGTATAGCTACTTATCACCTGACTCAGTTTATCCTTATTCTGACCGATTCTATCTCCCCAGCAAGCGGTCTCAATACTAAAAACATTTTCACCGTCGTCGTGCAGATGCACGGCCCGAGCAAACAAACGCTCGTACGGACTACCCGCTGTAACTGCATTAAGATAATTTAGATTTTTAAAGTTCCTTAAAACTGCGTGCTTGGCTCCATAATTTCTGACAGTTTTCAGACACAAGAAGGGCTCAAGTGAGCCATTCTTGAAAACCAGGAAAATTACCTTGTCGTTTAACCCGAAACCCGAGGTTGCTGTGCTGAATTTCAAAAAACTCAATGGCAAATCCTTATCCATAAGTTGTCCAGCAATGATTTCCATTATTACTTTTTCAAAAATTTTTATCATTTATTGTTTTTGAGCAAAAATATTGAAACTAAAGAAAACCTTTCGGTACAACGAAACAAAAAACGGGTACTTTGCTAGCATGTGTGCAATTTTTTTTGTAAAAGAGCTGGCTGGCATCATTGAAAGTATTGTGTATCTTAAAAGTTCTAGGTTATCATAAGGGATTATTATTCTCGGGCGGTTATAACCAGGGTAAACAAGATAAAAGTCTGGGTTATTAAAGCCACCCTCTTCAAAAAGTTTTCGGTAACCCGACACACCATATGTATATGTGTCGTATCTGTGACCCTTTCTATAAAGCGTGTATTTGTTGGCGAGCCAGCGTGGCATATAGCTCGTAAATCTGAGACCACTATGGTCAGTGCCCCTCATATATGAAGCAGCGTAACGATTTTCGATTCCAACGTATAAATACCCGCCCTTTTTAAGTAGGCTTTTACAGATTTTTAAACAAACAATCTGGGCTTCATGGGGATCTTTGTATAAATCAGTTTTTCCCACCCACTCCAGGACACCGTTCATCACAATCAGATCGAAGCTTTCTTTTTCAAATGGCGGATTAAAAATATCTGCGACCATGACTTCAACGTTGTTGAGACCTTTTGACTCTGCAAATTTTTTTAGGAACTTCATCCTCACCACCGAAGCGTCGCAAGCAATAACCTTCTTCACCACCCGAGCCAAAGGAATCGTTATCCTGCCTAAACCAGCACCAACATCTAACACGACCGAATTACTACCTAGTGGCACAAAGAAACGCCAGTCGGCCCGATTTTCCTCTGTCGTAAAATCAAGCCGGTCTTTGTATTTTTCAACAAAAGCTTCCCAGCCCTCGGTATCAATAATACCCATGGCGTTTTCCAGATCGGCTTCTGGAATTTTTCCCCAGTACCGATTTTCCGTGTACTTTTTTATATTCTTACCGTCACTCACAGAGATTTTCTTCTATCAATTAACTATTTATCAATCATCGCAACACATGACAGATTTGGATTTTGAAGTCTAAGTAAGGCCGGGATATATTTCAAAAAAATATTGTGACTTGCGGCAACATACTGGTTGTAGAAACGACAAGTAAATCCAATTCTGTTTAGACTATATTCCAAACTTTCCTTATCCCAAAGAAAGTAATGTTTACCGTGTTCGGGCAGATATACTCGGGCTTCGTTATTGAACCCTCTACGATTCGGCACGACAATCAGAATCCGACCGTTTTCATTTAAATACTTCATTAGACTAGTCATTAGACCAAGCGGGTTTTTCATATGCTCAAAAACCTGGTTTAAAATTACTAGATCGAAACCGCCCGAGAGGTTTAAATTTTCAATATCTTGCTTAACGTACTCGACTCGGTTATTCAATTTCTGGGGTCGGTCGATACAATCAACGGCAACAATTTTATTCAGACCCTTAAACTTTTCAGCAATCAAATTAACCAGATCACCCGAACCACAACCAAGTTCCAAAACAGAAGTTTTGTCTTTAATATTGACCGCAACAGTATGTAACAGATTATCCATGGATTATTATCTTACTTAATTAAAGACCAATAGACAAGAAAAAATACAGTCTAATTTGATGGTTTTTCCAGAACAACTATGATCGTCTTGAGCAACACTCCATAATGAATACCGAGAGCCATCATTCCCTTTTTTACCAAACGCCTTAGTGGTGAGTGACTTTCCGTATTAAAAACAATTTTTAATCCCGCTTTCTTGGCCATCTTCTTTAGGTCAAAATAACTGACAAAACGCAGATTCCAGTCTTCAAGGGGGCTAGAACCAGACAACCTTAAAATGTATTGAGTAATAGGACGTGGGAGCCAGCTCAAAAACCACAGCCCCGTGTGGCTTTCCTTTGGTGCGTATTTGTTTGGAAACGAAAGGTAAAATCTTCCGCCAGGTACCAGAGTTCTGGAAATTTCAGAAATAACCTCGGACGGATATGACATGTGTTCTAGAACGCTTGTCGAGTACGCAAAGTGAAAAAAGTTGTCACCAAAAGGAAAGGTTTTCCCGTCATATATTTTCAAGACGACACCTACGTTAGCTTTGCGAAAATTTTCCTGAGCTAGACCAAGAAGGGTGTTCTCGGTTTCCACCCCAAATGTCTCGGCACCCGCTTCGGCAAATTTCAAAAGCATAATGCCGTTACCAAACCCAACATCGAGAACCCTTTTTCCTTTCGGGTCCCCAATATTTTTACAAAAATCATCGAAAAACTCTTTTGCATTCTTCTCCTTCCTCATCCAGTCACGCACAAACTTCTCTTTTTCATAATCACTCCCCCGACACAAAAACTTGTTTGTGTATGATCTGGCAATCAGCTCAAACTGACTCATTTTCTTAAGAATAAAAATGTGCTCTGAAGAAGCTCGAAAATGCTCCAAAAAAAGTCTGACTAACGAAAAACCGAAGCCATAACCCGAAAATGCTGGGCCGGGCGCGTACGCTTCAACGACATAACCAGCCATTTTAAACTTTTTCACCCACTGCTCTTTTCCAAAAGCGACAAACTCCTTCACATGACTCGGAAAATTACCGTGTGGTTTCGGTAAAAGAAATCTTTTTAACCGGCTAGTTTTTTTTGTTATTGGGCTCTCAGAATTTATATTATTCTCGACATCAACCCCCTCACCCCTGAAAAATGGTTTCCCTTTTATCCTTCCGACAATTCTTTCTAGCGCTAATAATGCCAAATTTGGGTAATAGAGCAGTAAATAAAAAATTTTAATTAGACGACTCGGAACAATGTGAACAGCTCTACCTTCATCAGTCAGCATGGGTAAGGTTGCCGATAAAAAAACCTGCGGGTCACGGAGATGTTCGAGCACATTTGAAGAAAAAATGAAATCAAAGGCTCTGTCCTGAAAGACCCCGCTAATTGAATCAGCATCAACAGTTTTATAAACAACACCAGGAATCTTCAGGGACTCCCTTATCCGCTTAAAGTTTAGATCCGAAGAAACAAATCGGTCTAAGTGCGGTGCCAAAAGAGTCGTTTGAAAACCGTCTCCTGCTCCAATTTCAAGCCCAGACAAAAATTGTTTTTGTTTGAGCAGAGTAAAAACAATATCGATCTCTCTTTTCCGTATAGCGTGTAAATATTCCGCCCAATCTGTCTTACCGATCAT
The DNA here is from genome assembly GCA_964390475.1 of uncultured Candidatus Saccharibacteria bacterium. GTDB lineage: Bacteria > Patescibacteriota > Minisyncoccia > Phycocordibacterales > DATGWK01 > JAHFLV01. The sequence continues at coordinate 7,715 of CAYMIB010000012.1, forward strand.
TTTATTGAGTTTTAACGAAACGCAGTATAGCACGCACGTGGTTTGAGATGGAGAAATGTACAGCCGTTTTTTTTGCCTCGAGCGACAATTTTGCTCGAAGACCAGGATCGTTTTTGACTCGAATCATGGCTTCAGCTAACGCAGAAATATTTTCTCGCGGAACGACCAACCCATTTTTCTCATGAGTAATTACTTCTTGGGCCGCCTCAAAATCACTCACGATAACCGGGACTCCGGAAGCAAGCGCTTCAATTAAAATTAAGGGTAATCCCTCGTGGCGAGAAGGCAAAACAAAACAGTCGGAAGAAGCTAAGATTTTTGAAACATCAGTTCTAACACCGGCAAACAATACTCGATTTTCAAGTCTGTTTCTGGAAACCTGAGACATCAAAGACTCTTGATTATTTCCCTGCCCAACAATAAGCAGATACGTTTCCAAATCAACCATTTTAAAGGCTTCGATCAGTACGTCTACAGCTTTCTGGTGAATTAGTCGGCCAACAAAAACATACACAAAAGATTTCTCTGGGAGATTAAACTCTTTTCTTATTACAAACCTGTCAGGCGCTGATGAAAATTTTTTAAGATCAACGCAGTTATGTAAAACCTCAATTTTGGACTCACTTATGTGATGCCTAATGAGGGATTTTTTTACTGCCTCCGAAACAGCGATAATTTTGGTGGTAAAAAACTGCAAATACCAATCTGCAAAAAACATTTTTTTGGTTTTTACCGTATCATAAACATTTTGTTCAAAAGAGATAATACTTTTTGCATTCGCAAACAATCCGGCAATGCGACCAATGGTATTGGCAAACCACAGCTGAGTTATGATCAAATCCGGTTTAAAATCACGAATGAAACATGTGAGTCGAAACCAAGCCACTACATCAAAAAAACTTTTGAAATAAATTCCGCAGGTCTTGTCGTTTCCAAGACCAAGCTCTCGGGCAAAACTTCTAGGTGGCTCTTGGCTTAGGGTAACTAACACCACATCAACCCCAATTCTAAGCATCTCTTTTACATCATCAACGACTAAGCGCTCAGCGCCCCCTATTCCCAAATTATTAACAATAATCAGAATTTTTTTATCCATTAGACTGGACAAGCACTACACGCTATCTTCGAACTACTTCGTGAAAGATTTCGGCCAACTTTCGCGAAAAAATTTCCATTGTAAATTGATTTCTTACCTTATTTTTGCCGGCTATGCCCATTGCAGTAGCCGCAATTGGATTATTCCACAATGTCATAATTGCATCTCTAAGTTCGCTAACATTTTCGGGTTTTACCGTCAGTCCGTGTTGACCAGAAACAAAATATTCCGAAAGGGTACTTCTGGATGACGTGATTACTGCCTTTGCACAGGACATTGACTCCAAAAGAACATACTGACCAGAACAGTCTGAACCCACCATTTTCTCTTCTGGGATAGTTGGAATCACAATAAACTCAGCTCCCATAAACAAGGCGGGCATTTCTGTTGGTTTAAAATAGGAGACAATCACATTTGGCGGTAAGTCCCCTACATCCTTAATATTTCTAGGCAGTGCAGCGATAATAAGCTTGACCGGCAATCCTCTCACTGCTTCAATAAGGGTTTTGTAATCTCGTCCGACGTCTCGCCCAGCACTTAAAACATAACGATCTTGGTCATCAGCCGCCTTAAAATCTTTTTTATTATAGAAATTATAGTCAACTCCGTACGGGATGTAATAATTCTTCTCTTCTGGGAAACCAGCCTTTCTCAAAAAATCCTGCTGAGCCAGAGACGGTGAAATAATTGCGTCAGCAGAAAAAACAGCTTTTTTTATCACCCACCCCCTTAAACCAAGACTATTCCTTTGAAGTAAGTTTGACAAATAGGTATTGTAAATAAACCATTTTGGTTTTTTGAGTCGTAAAACATATTTAACAATAAACAATGTGAAAATCCCGGAACCAGAAAAAATAATGTCACACGAACCAAGAATAAATAGAATTGGTAGTTGAGTCAGGTTAAAGGAGACTTTTCTTAAAAATTCCGTTAGCCTGTTCTCGAGAAAAGTTGTTTTTATACCCTGATTTGCAATGTGATTAAATCCAACAAGGTATGTATCTGGAGCCTCACCAATCCTGTATTCTTCATATAGTTTCCGCCTTGGGCCAGCAAATAGATATAGTACGCGCAAATTCATTGGATTGTGGCGGATTAGAACATTTTATTTTTCCAGGTTACAGGTGTTTTGTCATTTACTATCTCTAGGTCAATGTGATATTCAAATGGTTTGGGCCCACGAGTTTTGATGTAATCTACGATTTCTCTTAAACCACTTTTTAAGTCTACTTTTGTTTCATAACCGAGCAATCTGCGAGCTTTATTAGCACTACAACTGGCGAATCTTACCTCCTGAGGACGATCTGGTGTATATATTGGCTCAAGTTTAAAATCTAGAAGTTCGGCGATAACCTTAGCCAAAGTATTAACGGATGTAAATTCATTGTCTGGACCAACGTTTATAATTTCACCTGACAAACCAGGCTGGAAACCCATCTTAACCAGACAACCCACAACGTCCTCCACAAATGAATACGATCTCTTCTGTTCACCATCTCCATAAATAATCGGCTGTCTACCCTGAAGCATTAAGTTAATCATGATCGAAGCAACATTTCGATATGGATCATCATATTTTTGGCGCGAGCCAATAATGTTGTGAGGAACAGCGATCACGTATTCAACCCCCTGTGTCTCGCAAATATTCTTTACACTTAATTCACCGGCATATTTTGCTATACCATAAGGATCTTGTGGCATAGGCACCATATCCTCTGTGAATGGCAAAACTGGGAGTGCACCATAACGAGCCATGCTTGAACAGTACACGAAACGTTTAACATTATTTTCTATTGCGGCACTTAAAACAGAGAGAGTGATTCCGTATGTGTTTTGAGTCACGACAAACGGAGAAAAAACACTTAAACCTTCGTGGGCATAAGCGGCAAGGTGGTACACGATATCAACTCCATTCAGTAGGGACGCCATCGTCTTTCGATCCAGGCAATCAGCTTGGTGAAAATCAACTCCCTTAGGAACGTTGTCGACATAGCCTCCAGAAAGATTGTCGCAACCCGACACTGAGTAACCAGCGGCGAGTAAGGTGTCGGCCAAATGACTACCCAAGAAACCAGCTACTCCAGTAATAAAAACTTTATTTGAAGCCATAATAATATTCAATAGTAGACCATCATACCAGACACGGTAACATTTTTCTAATAATTCACAGACCTGACTCCACTCTAATCTCTTTTACTAAAAGCACCAAGTCGTGTTTTTTTTGTACCTTCTCTCGTCCTAACACACCTTCATGATTTTTTTTTGCTTCCGGCCATCTCATAATTTCCAACAACCGTTCAGCTAAACAATGCGAATTGTTTTCGGTAAAAATGAACCTATCGTCTAAAAAACCAACTAGGGCTTGATTAGAGGTAACAACCAGAGTTTCACAGGCAAGTGCTTCTAAAATAGTCTTATCAAGACTTCCAGCTGGTGTGGCGTTAACGTAAACGTCATATTGGCTATACAAAGCTGAGGCTTCGTTGTTACTAATCGCAGGTTTAAAATTAACCACATGACCAAGCCCGGCATTTGCAACCAAATTTTTTATTTGAACATAATAACTTGTGTCTAAATTAGTCGGATCACCGACAATATCTGCTAAAAAAATAATCCCTTTTTCTTTAAGCAGTCTGCATGATTCAACAAAAACCTCTACCTTTTTTACAGGAGAGATGCGCCCAAAAAACAAAATCGAATTAGTTTTTTTATAAACTGTAATGTCTTTTTTGAAAAAATTTGTGTCAACCCCAACCGGCATAATTTTCGTTTTTCTAAAGCGGGCAGTAAAAGAACCTGAAGATGTACAAAAAACCTTATTTGATAAAAACACCGCGAGACGCGTCAATGCAGTGCCTTTCGCATGATTCCGCCACAAATAAACCTTTCGACCAAAGAACCGCCAAAACAAGGCGCCAAGCAACACATACTCCTGATTCATGTGCACAAATACCGCATCATATTGGCGCCGCTCGCGCCAGATATAGCGATAAAAATTTATAATGTAAGAAAGTTTCGAGACACCACGTTCCTTACCCAACGAAAGCACTTTCACATTATCCGGCAAATTATATTTTCCGACGCCGAGAGCGACCACTGTAACTTTTTCATAATGTTTCGCAAACTCCACAATCCAGCGATGAAAAAAACCAAGCACGGGATCATTTGGATCAACCTTCTGGGTCAAAATAAGCAATTTCATAACTTGAGAATCTCCGGGCCATAAACACCCTTAAGCAAATCGAGGTCTTTCTTACTCTCAAGCAAAAGAGAAATGTTTTTCTTTTTCATAGCCTCGATCATTGTCATTCCAACCGGATCGCCCACCAGTTTTTTGAAAAGTCTGGAAAAAGTTTCGAAATCTTTAATATGACAATCTCCTCCGACTCCGCGTCCAACCTTCGGATTCGGTTCGATATGCCATTTAGCAATCACCGGATCCTGGAGAGCGATCATTGGATCCTTAATAATGAGCTCTTTTATATCCGTCCATTTTACCCCCAGTTTTTGAGCCACATCATACAAAATGTTCATGTAAATCGAGCGGGCAAAAAGCGAGGTATTGTGAACATATTTGAAGAGTTCGGCGGTCTCGGCCGAGACAATTTTCGAAGGCGCCTTTGGTAAAACAGCGATCACAGCTTTAGCTCGAGTCTGATAGGTTTTGGTTTTTTTAGGAATACCCACAATGTTTTCGAGCGGATGAGCGGCGTCGTAAGCAGCCGTACCGCGACTTAGAAATTCCGGGCTATGAGTGACAAAAAGTTTGGGAAATTTTTTCTGAAGAGCGGTCGTGGTTCCTGGAACCAGAGTCGATTTTATAACTGCCGTTGTCCCCGCCGCGAGATTGCCGAGCGCACTTTCGACAATGCTCACATCAAAACCCTTGGGGGTCGTCGGTGTCGGTACGGCAATAAAAACAATCGGGCATTCCTTTATTTTTTCCTTATTTTTAATATAGGGTTCCTCGAGAGAATATCGCACCGTTTTATAGCCCCTTTTTTCGAAGTCATCTGCGTAATTCTTACCAATCCAACCTTGTCCGATGAAGCCGATAAGCGGTTTTTTCATAATCTCACCATTATAGTGGCCGAGCGACTATTTTCCAACCTTTATGTCGGGCCGCCCATAACCAATAATCGGCCAGGGTTAGCGATTAGCAATCAGCGAATTTTTGTCTCAACTATCCCTTTCTGATACTTTTCCAAATATTCTTTTTTATCAAAGATGACTACCTGGTCGAGACGGTCGTAGACCTCGTGAATAACCTGCTCACGAACCCCTGGATTTTCGATCAAATTCGATATTTGGTTGAAAAAACACTCCATGTCGCCAACTGGACAGATCGGGGATGTTTGACCGCCCCTCAGGAGCTCTGGAGCGATGCCGACATCACTAGAAACCACCGGGCAATGGGAAATGACTGCTTCGGCCAAGGTCAGACCATAACCCTCGTAATTTGATGTTAAAAGGAACAAATTGGCCGTTTTATAGTATGAGGCCAGGTCGTTCTGCCAGGGCTCAAAAATGACGCTTTTTTGGAGCTTTAGGCGCCTCACCAAGGCTTTTAGCATGCCTTCCTCTGGCCCAGAACCAACAATCACTAGGCCAATCCTAGAATAAACATTTAGGAGTTTACTAAAGAGAGAAATGGCGAAGGGTATGTTTTTTTCACTGGTCAAACGAGAAGCAATCAGAATAATAAAATTAAACTGCGGATACTTACTTTTTAAGTCCAAATTTACGGGGGCTTCCTCGATTTTTTTAATATCAACGAAAATTGGTAAAACGGCAGGAACAACGCCCGGCGCAAAACTTAAACCGCTCAGACTACCCTGACGGTTCAGACTATTCAGGCTGTCGAGTATTCGACGGCTAACCACTCGAACTCCGTCCGCCTTTGGCAAAAGTTTTTTCGCAACCTTAACCCTTAGACCGTTGAGGAAGGATTGTTTAGCAAAATTCGGGGCGAGAAAATCAGTATGGATCTGAACATGCAGAGGCAACCCAAATTTTTTCTTTAGATTTAAACCGACTAGCCCAGTTTCAAATGGGTCTTGTACTGTTACTACGCTGTTTTCCGAAGAAAAATTATTTTTCTTTATAATGTCACCAGCAATTTTAGTCGCGTGTTTTATATAAAATAATTTAGAGAGAGAATTCGTAGCATAAACCCAAACATTCGATGCAATCTGGCTTTTTTCCGGCAAACCCAAAAATTTTTTTGAAAAAATGATGATATGCAGTTCATCAAAAAGCTTGCCGTACTCGATCTGTCGAGCCCGCACCGCGCTCCCTTCCTCAAAAATGTTTCGATCGGCGCTAATGCTTATTAATTTAGTCATTTTTTTTATTTTCCTATTATCTTGTTTTGGGAAATTACCGTTTAAGGTTTCTAACGATGTCTAAAATTTCTCTACAAATCTCTGTCCAAGTATGAGTAAAATTAAAATTCTCGATTTTTTCTTGAGCAATTTTGTGGTGGGTTCGATCAGCTAAATAAAGAATTTTTTCTTTTATATCAGCGGGGTCTTTTGGATCAACGAAAATTCCAACGTCGTGAAGGCGCTCGTAAAGACCGGTTTCTTTGGTCAAAATAAAGGGGGTGTTGGCCCGTATAGCATCCAGGATCATGTTCGGGCTAACATCCCCAAGGGAAGCTAGAATGACGGCGTAAGCGGCATGAATCTTTTCAATAAATTCTCCATATGGGGCACCAGTTGTGTCGAGTTCGATGGTTGGATCAGCTTCCTTGGCCTTAATAAAAGCTGATTTAAGAAATTCAACATTTTTCCATTTCAATGGCCTTGTACCAGCCACAAAAGTTCGATTTTTCTTTTCTACCAATGGTAATTTTTTCCCATAAAAATTCTCAATGATAAAATTTTTATTTGGATTAAGGTCATAGGCCTCTTCAAAAATCTTTCTCTGCCAGTCAGTACTAAAAACGATAGCTGTTGCATCTTCAAGCGTCCATTTCGTGATCAGAAAGATTATTTTTTCTTTCCAGTTAAAATCTTCCCGACTATTTTTGTAAAAATCTTTAAAAAGAACCAAATTCCCGGTTCGCTCAACATATGACTCCCAGAGAAAATCCCCGCCCGTTCGAATGATGGTTTTTTTACGAAAAATCTTGGCGGCCGCTATGGTTGGCCAAGCGACACTAAAAGTATCTAAAACCAAAACAAAATCGGCATCTTTGATATGAAACATTGTTCGCCAGAAAAAAAGCTCGTGCCGGACGACTGCCGGCAATTTGCGTTCCAAATTATAAGTCAGAATCTTAACCTGATGACCTTGCCGCCGAAATTCATCGGTCACTTCTTTGGCATATTGGGCCGGCCCGCCGATGAGTGGCGGATAAATACCGGTGCAAATCAGAATTTTTGCCATGCGGACATTATAGCTTAATCATTAATTTCTTCTTGCAGCAAAGAAAAAGCCCACCGCGCTTGCGGAGGGCTTGTGAAAACAACACGGAAACTAACAAACGTGGGGGCTAAGCGGCCTTGGCTTCGCCTCCTCCGGTGGCTTGGTCGACAACCTGTTGGAACACCAGACTGTCCTCTTCCCAACCCCCCTGGCTGTAAATCGGGTTAGCGTCAACATCCCAGCCATCATCCACAGACACCACAGAAACCACTCGCAGGATGTCCATGTTGTCTCGAGCATAAAAAATGTTGGAACGCTCAAGTATATCCAGGGGACCCTTTCGGTATCCTTCTTGCTGGTCGTACTGATCAACCATCATCTGCACGCCCACCGAAAGATCGGTTGCACTACAACCTTTTGCCTGAAGCTCTTCAATGATCTGCTGATCCAGAACAAGACAAGTGGACATGGTCTGCTCGACCACTTTGTAAAGCGCCACGTTGGTCTGACCACGTGGTGGCAAAACAAGACCACCGAAATAGCCAAGGAACTTCTTACTGACCGAACAAATCTTTGGTCGGCCAGGTACGATCACCCCGGGTACAAAAATTTCATCTACCCGAAGCGCAGCACTGCTACGCACAGCAAAGACCCCACACAAGTCCAGGACACGGTTTCTGGTCGATACACCCATGGTCAATCCCTTCCGCTCCGTGAAAGAGCATCTGTTTGGAAATCAACCCGAGGCAACATGCCTCGATTACATTCTGGGCAAAATAGTACTGAACCTTCAGCTAAATATCAAGGGTTAAAAACGTCTTTCATTTGGCTGGCGATCAGCTCCCAATCGTACCTTTCTCGCACCATTTTTTTGGCGTTTGAAATCAGATTAGCCCGCAGATTTGCATCTGAAACAAGCATTTGAACTTTTTCGGCAATACTTTTCGGACTTTTAACCTCACAAGAAATACCAGTCTGTCCTTCAAATAGAAAATCTGGGATACCGCCGACTCGAGTCGCGATCACCGGCAGACCAGCAGCCATCGCTTCAATAAAAGAATTCCCCATACCTTCTGAAAGCGACGGTCGGATAAAAATGTCTGAGATTTTCAAAAATTTCAGAATTTCTGAATAGCTGACCTGACCAACAAAAATCACTCGATCTGAAACACCGCATACCTGTGCCAACTTTCTCAAAGACGACTCAAGTAGACCAACTCCAAGGACCAGAAACTTTATATTGCTCGGTAAAATTTCTAAAGCCTTGATAACATCAGCTATTCCATTTTTAACAACCAACCGAGAAGTTGTGATAAGAAAAATATCCTCTGGATTTTTCCCGCCGTATTTATTTTTAAGACTTTCGAGTTCATCGGCTGGATAATCCCGATCAAAAATAGAAACATCAACACCGTTTGGAATAACCTCAATCGGCGCTCGTGCACCCATACTCCGAGCAAAATCGGCTAGATAGTTTGAAATAGTTTGGATCCGGTCGGCTCGACGAAAAATCTGCACAAACAAAGGATAGACAAACCAAACATGTCTTTTTATATAAGAAATCGGATCGCCCTCCTGAAGGGTCAAAACAAACGGCACCTGGGGCTTTACGAATTTAAAAAACAAAGCCGCAAAACCGGCGTAGTTAGCCATAATAGACCAGGTGATGTCGAACTTGTGGTCACGATGAAGTGCTAGGGCTTTTAGCGCACCAGTGAAAGGAAAAAATAGTCTGCCGATATAGCCGTGACCCAAAAATCCAGCAGAGACTCGATGGACCAAAACGTTACCGATTTTTTCCTGATTTTTCTGACGGCCATCAATATTTACCGTCACCATATGAAATTCGATATCAGAAATCCGATCGGTGATTTCCTTCACCGCAATCTCTGCGCCACCAACAAAAGGATGATACGCAACTGAAAATATAAGGGCTTTCATGCTGAAATTATTTTCTTTTCGGAATATCTAAGATACGACGCAAAACATCTTCCGGTACTTCTTTCGGCTTTTCTGGCTCACTGGAAACCTTGGGTTGATGGTGTTGAGCAGGTTTTGGCGGCTGAGGTGGCTGACTGTGTTGAACCGGCCGATTTGGTTGGGCTGACTGGACTGGTTGGGAAATTGGCTTCGGTTGAGGATTTGATTGAGGGTTTGGTTTAGAGAACGCAGGCTGATTTTGCTTTTCAACTTTTGCTTTTTCAACAATATCTTTAAGCGCATCCTTCAACTGAGAAAGATTCTGCGGTGATGGGCTTTTGTTTTGAGGTTTTTTTAGAGAATCAAGAGAAATCGGTTTTACGGACGGCTGAGCTAGTGGTGAAACCGGCGCTGTGGCAGGCTGAGAAACAATGGGTGGAGTTGGTCGAGAAACAGATTGGGCGGGCGGGACTGGTGCCACCTGGGCTGGAATAATTATCTTGTTTTGCGCTGGCGGGTCTTGTAAAACCGAAACGGGTTGAGGCTTCGTGACTGGTGCAGAAACCGGTGCAGAAACTGGCACAGGAGCAGGCTTTGAAATCGGCGCTGGTTGTGTTGGTTGTACTGTTTGTGCAGTTTGTGGCGGCTTTTTTTTGAAATCGATAACCGGCTCAAATTTTTTACCTTCAGTTTTTGACTCCTTTCTTTCAATAACAATGGGCTCATGCCATTTGCGAATCGCTTCTTCAACTTCAGCGCGCGGTGCGGCGAAAGTCTTACGCGAGCTTTCAATAATGTCGTCTTTGAAACTGATGTCTTGTTTTTTAATCGGCGGCAAAGACGAGGCAGAAAATGGTTGCGACGATACACCGTCGATCATTAACTTCAAATATATTTGGGTGAAGCCGAGGTTGACCACGTCTTCAGCAGTGAAAACCGGAGCGTATTCTTTTTCCAAAAGTTCAGCGTCGAAAGCTCCGACTCGGAAAGTAATCATCGTACCAACGTTACCGAAAACCGCCGCCCGGACTTCTTCGGACATTTGCTCAACATACTGATGGGCAATAGTTAGGCTCAATTTATATTTTCTAGCCTCAGACAAAATGTCAGCAAAACTTTCATTGGCAAAAGATTGGAATTCATCGACGAAAAGATAAAACGGTGGCAAGGCCCGAAGTTTAGTTTCGGAAGCATCAGCGCGAGAGAGCGCGCCGAGATAGATTTTGGTAATGATCATACTGCCGAGCAAATTGGCATTGGTCTCACCAACTCGACCTTTTGAAAGGTTAATGATAAGAATTTTGCTTTCGTCCATCACTTTTCGAATGTCAAAACTAGACTTCGGCTGGCCAATAATGTTTCGAACAAGCGGGTTTGAAATGAACTGACCGATTTTGTTTTGGATCGCCGCGCCGGCTTCCTGCATGTATCGCTCGCCGTATTTTGCAAATTCATCAACCCAAAACGATTTCACCGACGGATCTTTAATGTTCGCCACCACCTTATTTCTATAATCCTTGTCGGCCAGCATGCGGTTCACACCAACAAGCGTCGAATCCGGATATTCCAAAAGCGCGAGCAAAATGTTGCTCAAAATATATTCCATACGAGCCGACCAAGCGTCGACCCAGATTTTCTTGAAGGCGCTCATCAAACCGTTCGCAACAAGATGACGCTTATTCTCACCAACGTCCTCCATGACGTTAAAAGAAATCGGATGCTCGGTATCAAAAGGCGCGAAATATACAACGTCTTTGATGCGTTCCTGTGGCACGTATTCGAGGAGAAGATCGGCGGTCTTACCATGCGGGTCAATGAACGCCATACCGTGGCCGTTCTGAATATCCTGAATGGCCATGTTTTCTAGTAAGGTCGACTTACCCATGCCGGTTTTTCCGATCACGTAGACATGTCGGTCGCGGTCTTTGCTTTTAATCCCAAACGGCACGCGTTTATTGCGCGAATCCGTCTCGGCAAAATATGTTACTGGATTCTCAGAGGACATAAGCGTTTGGAAACATTATACAACACAAAACATCTCCGGAAAATAAAAAGATCTATTTTTCAAGTGCCCCAACCGTATAAACATTACTCGGCGCCCAAAGCATCCAGGAGGTCAGGCCGGAGTCGTATGTGGCATTAATCTGCCCGCGAACTTCAGCGATATCGTAGTTGCCACCGTAGTCAAAATCCTGTAGCCATGGACGGAGTTTTTTGTAAGACTGGGCATTATATTTCGCGGCAAGTTCCGAGGTTGAGGTGCCAAATGCATGATCAAATGTATTCGCCCGCTCGACAGCGCTACTCATAACAAACTTAATAAGCTGAGCCGGATAGTCGTTCGGGTCAGGCCAACCGTTGAACGCCGGAGGATAATGGGACGGATAAACCATCGGCGCGACGTAGTCAAAATGCGGCAAGGTCCGCTCCAAAACTTGGCCGATACCGAGGTCATCGTGATTTGTGGTGACCATTCCAAAAAGGTCAGCCGAGGTCACGACTCCAAGTGGCTTGAGTTGCTCTTTTAAATAAATGAAAAACTCTTCGAGGGCTTGCGGTCGAGTTTTGCCTTTGTCGACGCTCAGCGTATATGCGGCGTCTTTCATGTTGCCGTCGGAAGGAAAGCGAATGTAATCAAAATTGAGCTCGTCGAAACCGAGCGCATACGATTCTTTTGAAAGCTCAACGATGTAATCCCAATGTTCGCGCGATCCGACATCGATAAAACTCAGACCTTTATTATCTTTCCAAACTCCCCCGTCAGAAAGTTTTCGCACGGCGCGTTCGGGATGGGTTTTCGACATAAATGGATCCTGGAAAACCGTAATGCGGCCAATAACGTAAATATTTTTCTTGTGCAGACGGTCAACAAACTTCAAAATGTCACTCGCCCGGCAGGTGTCGGAAACCGCTGCTGAAAGTTTTGGATTGTTAGTCGAAAAACCAATCCGACCACTGTAGTCCTTAATGTCGATCATGATCGAGTTGATTTCGGTTTCGTCAGCAATCTTTACAAGCTTGTCGCGGAAAGATGGCGTGCCGACGACACACTGGGACATGTAAATGGCTTTGACGGCGGCCGGCACCGGCACATGTGTCACAACAATTTTCTCTTCTTCAGGCCCAACCGTTTTCTCCAAAGAATCCTTATTCCCTGCGCCCAAAGCATTTAGAGCGCTTGATTCTGAATTCTCAGCCTTTTCATATTGAACGTCGAAAACTTTCGGCGAAGCGTTGACCACAAAACCAGCCGCAACCAAAACAACGACAAGTCCACCCATTTGGATGTAAGTTCGAGGTCTCGGTTTGGCCATGCGGATATAATTCTGAATTAAATTCTTTTAAAAAGTTTTTGTACGGTTGATGTTCGTGCGATTTATGATCGATTTCAAATCAGTGAACCTCTCTTCGTTTCTGGGAAAAATTCGGGTTGGAGTAGGTGCTGATGCTGGTGTCGGTGTTTGTGTCGGTGTTGAAACTGGAGTCGAGTTTTGATGTGGTTGGCTAAAATTATCCTGATGATTTTCTTGATGAAAGTTTGGTCGAAGCGGTCGATTTTCGGCATAACCTTCGGTCACTACTTCCCTTTTTGGACCAGCATTGTGGATTTCTGCCACTCGTTTGTCACGAGCGTAAAGGAAAGCTAAAAGAATTACCGCCAAACCAGAAACAATTATGAAAAAAGTTCGAAAAGAGCTCGGGAATCCGAGAAACGGCAAAAGGACATTCCAAATACCAATTATGAAAAGAATTCTGTTTCTGGTAATCATTAACAGAACTATAACACACTGAATTCGGTTCCGATCAATTAATATCCAAGTGAAGAAAAAATACCCGAAATAAATTCAAAAAACGTTCCCAGTATTCGCTTTTTTTTACTTTTGCTACTCTCCACAACCATTTCAGCGATTTTTCCGATATCTCCAGCTCCCATCGTAAAAAAAACATCACCGGATTTTAGATTTTTATTTAAATATTTTTCCGCCGATTCAAAATTTGGGAAAAAATTAACAA
>CAYMIB010000013.1:0-20635 GCA_964390475.1 uncultured Candidatus Saccharibacteria bacterium
ATCGATGAGATCCTGATCGGCATGTATTCCCCGACGGCCCTCGAGCAGGATTCCTGCGAGTATTTGTGGGAACTTCTGAGCGACGCCGACAACGCGCTCGCAGAAGCTCTAGCGGCGGCCGCGGAAGCGAAACAGGAGGCTGAAGCCTGCTTTAACGATCCGAACTGCAGTTCCGAACTATACGAGCTACTTCTTCAGCTTCAGATTGCCCGTGAATTACTGGTGAAGCAAGCACTCGAAGACCGGAGGGCGGTGCTCGAGTTGATGCGGAATCACGAGCCGCCGTGCGAAGGTATACCCCAGGGATGAGCGTCGACGATCGACTTCTGACCCCAGACTGAGTGGGCCGAAATGCCCTTAAAAAAGTACACCGCCCCGGTAAAATGGGGCGGTTTTTTCTTAAAAGAGCCCTCCCCTTTAAAAAACCATACGTTGTGGTATGATACTGACAGATAAGTTCTAAATCGGCTGGTGTCCAGCTGATTATATAGAGGATCGATAACCATTTTACAAGGAGGTAATGCAATGTTGGTGCTTTCCCGTCAGCGTGACGAAACCATCATGATCGGCGACGAAATCGAGATCACGATTGTCGACATTCGTGGCGACAAAGTTCGCCTTGGCATCACTGCCCCGAACAGAATCCCAGTTCACCGCAAGGAGGTGTACGAAGCGATCGTCAAGGAAAACCAAGAGGCTGCTCTGTTGACTGGCACGAACCTGGAACGAGTTCGCCTCGGTGTTGCTCCTGGACCAATCCGCACCGCTGAGAGACTCAGACTCACCGGCAAAAAACCGACACAACTCCAACCTGGAAAACAAGCAGAAGGGGGGTCGCAATGCTAAGTGACGAACAAGTCGAGTCGTCAAAGGCTTGGAGAGAGGTCCTTTCTTCTTTGGCCAGACATGCCGAAAAGGAGGGTCAACTTCCCGCCTTTCTGCTAGCAATGGCTCAAGAACTGCAGTCCGAGTTGGCGCATTATCGGGTATGGAAAGATGTGCCCCATGCCAAATCCCTCGAATTCATCATGAGAGCAGTCATGGCGGCAATCAAAAATGATCCTGAAATGGGCCGCTACATTGGGGAGAAAATCGATCAGGGCGTGCCAAGGCTTTTGGCAGAACTCGGACTCCAAACAGCCGCTGCTGCCTAACGTTCAGAAAGTCGAATCAAACCCCGTCAGTCCGTATGGACCGATCGGGGTTTTTCTTTTCTTCAAACAATTCCTTGGCATCCACATCTAAAAGCTCTATTATCTGGAAAGAGACAGAAGTACAGTCGAGCAGAATGAGAAAGATCGAAGTAACGAAAGGAGGATGAATGAACGGTCAGAATGGCCTCGCCGGTCTAATAGAGCAGAGGGTTCGCATTAACTTTCTTCGTCCCGATTTCGAGAATGGAAAGCTGGTACTGATTGAAGTTGTAGGCACGGTTTCGGATGTAGACGGAACAAACGTTTTTTTAACCAAACAGCAAACAACTACTCACGACGAAATCCCAGACTGTTGTTACAACACCGGATATATCCATTTTCGATCGATCACGCCAATCAGCCCTACTTCCCCGCCCCAAGCATAAAACCGTCCAGCCCCATGGGCGGTTTTTTCATGGCGCGCATGTTTCCACGGTGCATATCTTCGTTGTCTTTATCAGCCACGCCTATACAATTAATAGTGTTTTTGGTTTATTATTAATTTTTAAAAATGAGTACATCAAAATTCGCATTGGTTTTTGGTATCGTTTTTTTAGTCATTGGTCTCCTCGGCTTTGTTCCTGGTATTACTTCAGACGGCCTCCTTCTCGGTATTTTTGAAGTCGACAACATTCATAGCGTCATTCATGTCTTGACCGGTATTTTGGCTTTGGCTTTCATGAAGAGCAATGCAAAAATGTTCTTCAAGGTCTTCGGTGTTGTTTATTTGCTTGTGACCTTGTTTGGCTTCTTCCAAGGTGGCAGCGTTCTCGGTTTGTTTATGGTTAATATGGCCGACAATGTGCTTCACCTTGTAGTTTCTGTTGTTGCGTTGTGGCTTGGTTTCCGAAAGGAAGGCACAATGGCTATGCCGATGTAGTTAGTGCAAGTTTCAGCTAAATAAGTTAATCAAAAAACACCCCTAGGGGTGTTTTTTGATTTCTCATTAATTTTAGAAGATCTTTTAGGCTCAAATTACAGCCTTGTTTTACACTTGACAAAATCGCCTATTTGGTATATAGTATCAAAAGTAGCAGTATCGCATTGTGCGATACCGCGTTCGAAAGTTGGTCTTTATATGGAGACAGTCATGACACAGGTTCACAACGGTTCGGTTGCTTCGGTCGTCGCGGTCCTGACCCCAGCCCAACAGAGCTTCATCAACCAGGTCAACAACCTCACCGATGAGATCCTCGAAGTCTGCACCCCGGACGGAACCACCGGCCGGGCACGGTTCCCGGAATTCCGGTGCGCTCTCGCGATCGAGGAAAAGCTGGAAGAGGCAGTCAAGGTCTGTCAGACCGGCGGCGAAAGGAACAAGGCGTTTGAACTTCTTGCCGAAGCTCGGAGGCACTTCAACAACGCTCAGGCCTCGTATGCCCGGCGGAGGCTGGTGGAAGGACTGAGCAATGACATGAGCTGGATCGCGAATCACAAGTTCGTGTCAAAGCTCCCGGAGGGAGTTATCGACTCCACCCGTCAGGCCGTGAACACCTACCTGGAGACCGTAGCTGACGGTCCGGACGGCAGCCACAAGAGGTTCGAACTGAAGGTGGCATCCGAGCTCTACTGGAAAGCCCTCGACGCGCTCGATGTCGCCGATGAGGAGCTGAAGAAGGCAGCCGCAGAAGCCGAAGCCGCAAGGCAAAAGGCCGTAAGGGCCAGCCTGAACCAGGCCTCATCCAGCCTTCTGGGTAAGATCTCCGGCATCAGGAAGGTCAAGGTTTCCTAGGAAACCCACCTCACACAACCCCAAGCCCCCGACACATGTCGGGGGCTTTTTTCATAAATTTCAGTAATAAAAATTTGCCACCATTTCTTTATAAAATCTTAAAAACTTCTTGAACCTACTTTTTGTATAAACAAATAAGAGTTTTTGGTTCTTGTTCCTGTTCTTTTACTTTCGTCAAAATCAAAAGGAGTTTGCAAATGAAGTTTTCGATCAGTTTCATGAAGGCGACCATCGTTTCGGTTTTGGCCACAACGTTCGCCTCACAGGCAACGGCCGATATTTTGTATCGACTCACTGACCTTGGAAACCTGGTCCAGGAACGTGGCGGGGCGGACAGTCGAGCTCTCGGAATTAACAATTCTGGCGATGTTGTTGGGTGGGCGTATGCGGACTGGGACGAAAATAGTCATGCTTACCAATATTCCACTGGTCGCATGCAAGACATTCACCCAAACAACCTTGGCTACAGAAGTGCCGCCTACGGCCTAAGTGAAAATGGATTGGCGGCCGGTCTAACCGTCGACTATTCTCACCATGCTCGGGCTACTGTTTGGCGCGACGGCGTGGCTGAATTCATCGGACCAAGAAATGCCGAGAGTTTGGCCTTGGACATAAACGACAGTGGCGGGATGACTGGCAATGTTAAGGTCAATGAAAATTGGCATGCCTTCCGACACGACACCGGTGGATTCAGTGATTTAGGCACACTTGGTGGCTCATTCAGCTATGGTCTGGCAATTAATTCTGCCGGAACCATTGTCGGACATTCGCTGACCGCTTCGCCCGGCTGGCAACAGCACGCATTTTCCTGCGGTGTCGATGGTGTGATGCGTGACCTCGGAACACTCGGTGGCGAGCACAGCCAAGCCAATGGAATCAACGACCTTGGTCAGATAGTCGGCTCTGCCTGGCAAGAAAACGATCATCCTGAAGCCTTCATTTATTCCCTGGATCATGGCGGTTCTGGGCTTATGCAAAGCCTTGGAGTTTTGGGCGGGTTTTCTAGCGGGGCCAATGACATCAATGAAAATGGCGATGTTGTTGGGTGGTGGTCGCCAGATGGATTCAGTCGACTGGCCTTTGTTTCATTCGACAACCACCCGGGAAGTCCAGGAAGTCTTGGTGAAATGCTAGATCTAAACAACTTGATTGATCCGGCTACGGGCTGGACGTTAGTTGAAACTCGGGCGATTAACGATTTCGGGGCAATTGTGGGTTTTGGAATAGACCCAAATGGCATCGATCGGGGTTTCCTTTTGACCCCAATCCCCGCTCCCAACACTACAGCCGTGTTTTCTGTCTTCATTTCAACTCTTGTTTTAGGTTTAGGCCTCAGAAGACGCCGTTAAAAAATTCGATCGCCTTAATCCAATGCCTCACGAATATTCGTGGGGTATTTTTTCGGTTTAAATTTATTTTTCGGTTTTCATTTTTATTTACATTTAAATTTAGACAATCGTCATATTTTGGGTTAATATACTAATCTTATGAAATCATTTTTTGCCCACTTCAAAAGCCGTTTTACAAAGAAAAACTTAATATGGACCGGAATAATTGTTGTATTACTCGCAATTGCAATTTTTGCGATCGCTAGTCGAAACGGCAACGGTCATGAAGAAACCATCACCGTTATGCGCGGCGAATTCGTCAAAGAGGTTTCTGTTTCAGGAAAAGTCGTGGCGAGCGAAAGTGTTGATTTGTCTTTTGCGGAAACCGGACGTGTCGCTAGCCTAGCGGTCAAAGTTGGTGACCAAGTCAGCCGCGGTCAGGTTTTGGCTAGCCTTTCTATCGGAACTCTCCAGTCTGAACTCGTTTCTGCCCGTGCAAACTTAGCTCAAAAACTTGCCGAAGGTCGCAACACTGAAAGAAACCTCGAAGAAGTCCAAAAAGAACAGGACACTCTGGTAGCAAGCGCTTATTCAAATTTACTTTCAAACGACTTGGCGGCTGTACCGAGTTCAAACAACACTACTGCAGAGGCGCCAATCATTACCGGCCTATATAGTGGAAAAGAAGGAACGTATAAAATAAGAGTAAGACGAGGCGAGGGTGCAATGCAGAGAGAAAGTGAACTCCTAACTTTTGATTTAGAAAAAACTTCTGGGGTAGAAATTTTGGATAATGAACCGACACCGCTAGGAACTCGTGGTTTGTTTGTCTCCTTTCCAGACACGATCACTGACTACAGTGATACAAACTGGTACATAACAATTCCAAACACCAAAAGTTCGACCTATTTGACGGCTTACAATAACTATCAAGAAGCCCTACGAACTCGCGACCGAGAAATCGCAAGCGCTGGCGCTGAACTAGCTCAAAGCAACAAGGGCGTCACGGTTTCTCAGGCTGAAATTCAAAATGCCGAAGCAGAGGTCGCGAGGGTTCAAGCCGAAATCGCTGAACGAACAATCTTTGCGCCATTTAGCGGAGTTATCACGACCGTTGATGCCAAACTCGGCGGCGTGGCTTCAGCAAATGAGGCGGCAATTTCTTTGATCAGCGCCGATACTCTGCAGATCGAAAGTTATGTGCCAGAAATCCATGTGCCGTTCATAAAAGTTGGCGACATGTCTGTGGTTACGCTAGATGCCTACGGTGTCGGAGTTCCATTCAACGCAACAGTAATTTCCATCGACCCAGCCGAGACTTTGCGTGATGGCGTTTCGACATATCGCTCAAAACTAGAATTCAATGAAAGAGATGAGCGGGTTCGATCTGGTATGACTGCGAATGTCGTCATCACCTCTGAAAGAAAATCTGATGTCATTGCTGTTCCCCAAGGTGCCGTTTTTAGCCGAGAAGATCAGAAGTTTGTTTTGGTAAAGGAGGGCGATGAAAACGTTGAGCGTGAAGTAACCGTTGGGGGCCTTTCTTCCCTTGGTGAATACGAAATTCTTTCTGGCCTCAATGAAGGCGAGGTGGTTGTTGTTTCTCTGGAGCCCGCTCTATAAGTATGCTTGAAAAATTATCACTAAATGTTCAAATCGGATTTTACTTGGCAATCCGTCAGATTAAGCGCTCAAGTTTTTGGACGACAGCTCTGATCGTTTTCGTCATGGTTTTAACTTTCCTGAACCTGGTCGTGGTGTCTGGAATCTTGGTCGGTCTGATTCAGGGTTCAGTTGACGCCGCTCGAACTCAGTACACAAGCGATGTCATTATTTCGACTTTGCCAGATAAAAAATATATCGAAAACAGTCCAAACATAATTTCAATTTTGAATACCCTACCACAAGTCGTTGGAATCAGTCCTCGTTACCAAGAAGGCGCGAACCTTGAAGCCAACTACAAAACCCGAAAGGAAAATGACAAACCGGATGTGGCCAGTGCTCAAATCGTCGGCATTGATCCGGCGAAAGAAAATGCAATCACTGGTCTGGCCAAATCTGTTGCCATCGGTTCATATTTGGTACCTGGCGACTATGACAAAATCTTGGTTGGCCAATATTTGCTTCAGCAATATGTGCCAGTCGACTCCCCTGGTTTTGCCGCTCTTCACGACGTGTATGTTGGTACAAAAATTCGAATCACCGTCGGTGAAGTTACGCGCGAATTTACCGTTAAAGGAATTTTGAAAAGCAAAGTGGATGAAATTACTAGAAATGTCTACGTCACTGACACTCAGCTCCGCAGTATGATCGACCGCGCAGACGGTAACGTTGACCAAATCGTCGTGAAGCTGAAAGACGGGGTTGATCCACTTTTGGTTCGAGAATCTTTGAAACAACGCGGGGTTGATGACTTTGCAAAGGTTCAAACTTATGCCGACGCTCAACCGCAATTTTTGAAAGACATCATTAACACCTTTAGCATGCTCGGCAATGTCTTTAGCTCTATCGGTTTGGTTGTTTCTTCAATCACTATTTTTATTGTTATTTTTATTAACGCCCTCACTCGCCGAAAATTCATCGGAATTCTCAAAGGTATCGGCATCAACGGCCAGGCCATCGAGATTTCATATATTTTTCAGTCGATATTCTATGCGGTTTGTGGTTCTGCCATTGGTCTGACTTTGCTTTACGGTTTCCTAGCACCGTTTATCGCCGCTCACCCGATCAACTTCCCATTTTCCGACGGCATTTTGGTCGCGCCGCTAGACACCACCCTTTTCCGAGTTGGTCTATTGGTGCTTTCAACTCTGGTCGCCGGCTACGTCCCCGCCCGAATGGTTGTCCGAAAAAATACCCTTGACTCGATCTTGGGTCGAAAATAAAGCGACTAACAGCAACCGAAGGGCGTAAAAATAAAAACATGATTGAAACCAAAAATTTAGTAAGATCGTTCAAAGACGGCTCGGTGGAAACCAGAGTTTTAAAGGGTGTTGATTTCAACGCCGAGGCTGGTGAGTTTATCGCCATCATGGGTCGCTCCGGGGCTGGTAAAAGTACTTTTTTGTATCAGATCGGCCTCCTCGACAACCCAACATCTGGCGAGATTTTTATTAACGGCAAAGACACTCATACAATGAGCGTCGATGACCGTACCAATTTCCGCCTGAGTCAGTTTGGTTTCGTCTTCCAGGACTATGCCCTTTTGCCCGAAATGACCGCACTCGAAAATGTTGCCTTGCCTTTGCTTATGCAAGGCCACACCAGAAACAAAGCCTATGCAAAAGCCAAAGAGGCTTTGGTAAAGGTGAAACTTGGCGACCACCTAAACAACCTTCCAAACCAACTCTCCGGTGGCGAACAACAACGTGTCTCTATCGCCCGCGCCGTTGCTCATGAACCAAAAATTCTTTACGCCGACGAACCAACCGCTAACCTAGACAACCTTTCTTCCCGAACCGTGATGTCAATTTTCCTAGATTTACACAAAGCTGGCCAGACTATAGTCATGGTCACCCACGAAGAAGAATATGCCAAAATGGCTCAGAAAATAGTTCACATGGATGACGGTAAAATTGTTTCGGTTACTAAACCAAGCCGTTCTTAACCCTTTCGAACAAGTTTAAACAAAGCAAGAAGAACACAGGCACCGATAATAGCAACAATAAAACTATAGAAGTTAAAGCCACTGACACCACTATTGTTAAAGAAAGACATGATCCATCCTCCCAAAATTGCACCAACAACACCAACGACGATGTTTAGAACAACTCCCTGCTGAGCATTTGTGCCCATGATCATAGAAGCAATCCAACCTGCTAAAGCACCAAAAACGATCCATAGAATTATTCCCATATTTTTTGATTATTAATAATAGATTAACTATACACCTTCCGACAAATAAGCCATATATCCATTTCCAGTTTCTGTGTTACAATCTCGCAATGGAAAATGCTATCAATAACCTCAAGGAAACGGGAAGGAAGACCCCAAAAACTGCCCAGATTCTATTGGTAATTATGATTGTTTTCTTGGCTTTTGGTGGTTTTAAATACTACACCCTAAGCAAAGACAATACCTCAACCAAAACTACGCTCGCTAACAAAACCACTGAGTACGAAGGAAAAATCGCCACCCTCGAACTAGAAAAAACTAGTTTGAATGATGCCTTGGACGCTGAAAGAAGTCGGAACGAAGAATTTGAAGATCAGATTGAGGAAATTTCCGGCGTCATCGGGACCTTGGAAAAATTAAGTCGAACCGACCCAGAACTTCTAAAAAAATATTCGAAGGTTTATTTTTTGAATGAACACTACGAACCACCGAAGTTAGTAAACATCGACAACGAATATCTTGCCAATCCAAGTGACGATCAATTCGTTCTGACACAGGCTAATTATTTTCTGAAGAAACTGATGGACGCGGCTGAAGACGACGACAACAATCTGAAAATTGTTTCAGCCTACAGATCGTTCGGAACCCAGGCTTCACTTAAATCAAACTATAGCGTTATTTACGGTGCTGGTACTGCTAACCAATTTTCAGCCGATCAAGGATACTCTGAACATCAACTTGGTACAGCTTTTGACTTTGCCAACCCAACACTAAGCCCGGGGCTCGAGGGTTTTGAAAAAACCCCTGAGTATAAATGGATGGTAAGCAATGCTTACAAATACGGCTTTATTCTTTCCTATCCTCAAGGAAATACTTATTACAAATACGAACCATGGCATTGGCGTTTTGTTGGCATCAAGCTCGCTAAAAAACTCCACTCTGACGACATGAATTTCTACGACATGGATCAGCGCGAAATTGATAAGTTTTTGATCAACATTTTTGACAAGAGCTAGTTGCGAATTAATTCGTTGGCCTTAGTGTACCGACGTAACTCGCAAATCACTTGCATCTATTTCTGTTTCTAGATCAACAGTAATCTGATTTTTGGTTGCACTGCTTTGAATTTTGATTGATGGTCCATTCTGAGATACAGACGCGACAAAGCATTTGGTCTGCTCAACACCAACAGCATATTCACCTTCCATTTCCGACAATTCCATTGACGGATATGAATTGATCATAGACCGAACGATGTTCACGCAAGAAAGAGCATCGAACCAGGTCTGGTCATGCCATTGATTTTCAAGAACTCTCTCTGTTTGGAACCAAGCCTGCGGAGCAGTGGCAATAGTGAAAATTAGGGCTAGAAAACCTAGCATTGTGACGGTAAACACCGCAACAAACCCGCGTTTTTTCTGGCCACTTTTAAGTTTTGTTATTTTCTGGCTTTTCATCTCTTATTCTTCAAATATTAAATAAGTCGTTGTTCCGAAATCAAAACCGCTAATTGTTAGTCCGAACTCCATCGTCTCAAAACCATTGTTTGGTTTTCGGTAAAAATTCACATTGGTTAAAACTGTGCTGGTTGGAAAAAATGAAGCGGGCTCGAAAGTTAACCGTCCGTTATCATTCTCAAAAATTAGCTCTGAACTTGTCTCGTTTTGCGGCGGGCTGATCACCCTGACTGGACCACGAAGCAAATGTTTCAAGGTATCGTCAAGAAAAAGTCGGTCTCGTAAAGCATCGGAAAGGTAGGCTTGCTTTGTCTGCCAGGCGTCATGCTCAATAAAAAATGGCATGATCAGTGTCATCAAAAGAGAAAATAGTGAAAGATACAAGACCGTCTCAATCAAAGTAATCCCTTTTGTTTTTTTGTTTGTCCTATTGCTGTTCATATATGTAAAGTTCCGAGCCAGAAGAAGCCACAACATGCTCATTTTCAATATCAATCGCCGAAATATTTGTAGGTAAGTTTCTAGTAGAGACCTGGGTCAATACATTGGTTTTGCTATCGAGACGAAAAACTTGAAGTTCTTTTGCGGTATTGTTTGTTGAAACAAAAATCTCACTGCCAGCATTGCTTATACCGGTCACGTCGCCGCCGGTTTTTGCTGAGCCGGTGGTCTCTATACTCATATCGCCAGTATCTGTGTCAAACCAATATCTCAAAACCCAAAGCTCGTTCCGATCTGGCGTTGTGCTTTTATGACGCCCAAGAAAAATATAGTTGTAGCTAATAGCAACAGACCGCCCGTCCTCGTTCCCCGGTAAATCAATTTCTAACACTGACACCGGTGATGTTGGGTCGTGAATATCAAGGATTATCAAATCCCGAACATTGCCAGAGGTCGCTAGAAACGCATAGCCGTCTTTCACCACAATGTCATTAATATTGTGATTCATTTCCCTACTGCCAAGCCAGGCCAGGTTATGCGGATCGGAAACATCGAAAATATGGAATTCATGACCAGCAGTACGTTTGGTGCCGACAAAAATTTTCTCGTTTGAGTAGAAAATGCTTACGGCTTGAGGACGAGAGCCGGCTACATTCGGCAGAGTTGTAGTTGCTATTAGATTCATCTGGTCAGTGTCAAAAACCGCAACTTGAGTTGTACTACTGTGAAGCGCCGCAAAAGTGGTGCCAGCAATCGCATCAACGTCATTTATCACGGCTGGAGTTTGAATTATCGAAAAATTTGCCGGAGTAGAAAATTGAACTACAGCCAGACCAGTCTGGACTCCAACGAAAGCCGTGCCATCAAAAATATCCAAAGAATTGATGATTTCGCCAACATCGACAACAGAGTTCTGAATAAAATTTGAATCAGAAAAATGCCTCGGTTGACCAGAGCAGTCACCACCATATTCTCTAGCCAAACTAAAACTGGGGTTAAGGAAAAATGTTTGAAAACCTTGTTCTTTCCCCCAACCAGACTTCCAACTTGTCTCAACACCTAGCAAATGTCCGCAGCGGGTATATGGCCGACCGACAAACCCAGAGTTGATGTTAAACAAAGCTGTGGTTGTTGATTCATTAATAAATCCAGCGGACGGCGATATTGTTTCCCGTATAAAAATCTCACCCAACTGCTTTTTCACAATATTTTGCGCAACAAAACTTCGAACGTTGTTCATAAGTAAATCACCAATTGACCATTGACCGGCTAACACTGAAACAAGAATCACTGACAAAAGCGCCATCGCAAGCATTAGTTCAATCAAGGAAAAACCACCGGAATGTGTGCCTCGTCGGTTCGGTCGAAAACTAAACACTTTGAAAATGATTGGTAATTCCATAAATCGGTAAAATAATCGAGATTGCGATGAAGCCAATCACCAAACTCATTGCAACCATCAGAATCGGCTCAAGGGCGGCAGTGAGAATTCGCAAACGATCCTCCAGGTCTTCTTTAGCGATTTCAGAAATACTCTGAAGTGAGTTTTCGAGATTGCCGGTTCTCTCACCGACCGCAATGATTCCAAAAATATATGATGGAAAAAGAAACTGCTTTTGTTTAAAGAATTCAGCAAGTGATTTGCCTTGAACGACAATTTCAGCCGCCTCTGTCAGTACAAATTTGTATTGGATGTATGAGGTCGTTGCCACAACCACAGAAAGCGCTTCTGAGAGCTGCTCACCTCCTCGGGTTAAAGCAAACAGGGAGTCGAAAATAGTTACTATTATTTTAGTTTTCACGACCTGACCCACGATCGGTATCCGTAAAAGTATTTTTTGAAACAAATTCCGCACAAGTAACGAGGATTTTATAGAAACCGCAACAGTAACCGGAGCGAAAACAACAAAAGACAAAATAAGCCACCAATACTCTGTGAGAAACCGGCTCATAGAAATAAGTAATTTCGTCGACCATGGCAGGCTCACTTTTAATGTTTCAAACAGAGGGATGATCTTTGGAAACACAAACATCATGAGTCCAGTTACGAGTAAAACTGTGCCGCATAAAATCGCCGTGGGATAGGCCACCGCTCCAGTGATTTTCTTTTTAATCGCAATACTCTTTTCAATTTGTTCATAAGTATTTTTTAAGGCCGTGGCAAGAGAACCACTCCTTTCGCCAAGCTCGCATGCATATAGAAATACCCGACTTACGGAAAGTGATTCGTCCTCTTTTTCCAATTTTTTCCCTTTTTTCACTATGCACGCCGTCGCAAGTGGCCTACCCTCTGAAACCAGAAATTGCCACCGAACGAAGGTTTTTCTTTTGATTTCATTTGGTGTTTGCTCGCTTAACATACCAAGGGCTTCGACGAGAGGAATATGGGCCGATATATAGAGCGATAATTTTTTCAAAATATCTGACTCCTCTTTGGCGGTAAACTTGCGTTTAAAATTAATCTTAAAATTCATGATGATGTGAGGCGATTTCTTCAATCGTAGTTTCGCCGTTGATTACCTTTCGTACCGCATCCTGAATAAGTGGAACCATGCCATTTTTTATGGCCGACTCTTTTAATTCATCCCCCGAGGCTTTTTGCATAATGTGTTCTCGGATTTTTTCATCGACTAGCAAAACTTCCGAGATCACTGTTCGACCAGAAAAACCAGTATTCCGACACTCTACGCATCCGCAACCACTCCGAAGCATGTCTGGCACGTTGCCTCCATTTCCATGCTTTTTGAGAAATTCAATTTCACTCTGACTTATCTTTTTTTCGACTGCACACTTTTGACACATTTTCCGGACGAGTCGCTGACTAATAATCGCCCGAACGGTCGAGGCAACAAGAAACGGCTCGATACCCATATCAATGAGCCGAACGACACCGGTAACTGCATCGTTTGTATGAAGCGTTGATAACAATAAATGTCCGGTAAGCGCGGCCTGAGTCGAAAGTTCGGCCGTCGCACTGTCTCTGATTTCACCAACCATGATTACATCCGGGTCCTGACGAACAACCGCCCGCAGTGCCGAAACAAATGTCATAGACGTATTTCCTTGATGAATAGGAATCTGGGTGATGCCTGGCAGAGAATACTCTATCGGATCCTCAAGTGTGACGGTCGCCACCTCTGGTCGGGAAATTTTTTGCAATAAAGTATACAGAGTCGTTGTTTTACCCGAACCAGTTGGGCCAACGACAAGCACCATTCCATGAGCAGAGCCAAGCGCATTCAAAATGCCTTTGATGTTAGCTTCACTAAATCCAAGACTTTCAAAAGTATGTGTGTGAAGTGTGTGCGGCAAAAGTCGTAAAACACATTTTTCACCAAAAAATGACGGCACGATTGAAAGCCGGACACTGACCATGTTGCCAGAAACTGCAACCTTAAATCTTCCGTCCTGGGCCACATTCCGAACATCAGTGCGAAGCGAAGAAAGCACCTTGAGTCTGGCAATTGTCTCTTCGTGAATTTCTTTTTTGTATCGACCCAAAATCAACAAATCCCCATCAACTCGAATCCGCACCCGGCAGTCATGCTCGGCCGGCTCTATATGAATATCCGAGGTTTTTTGCGAAAACGCCCGCAAAATCATTTCATCCACCAGTTTTACTGGAACATGAGAAATAAAGTCGTCTCGACTTACTTGGTCGCGAACTTCCCTTTTAGTTTCCGTTTTAGCATCTACTTTTGCTGTTTTTACTGCTGTTTGAGCCACAAAATCACTATACTGATCGGCCCTAAATTTTTCTTTAAGATTTGTTAAAGATTAGAAATTAGAATTTACTTCCCCACTTTCTCACAATAATCATTCATCACAATCCCGGCCGCGACAGCGACGTTAAGCGAACGGACACTACCCCGCTGATTAATAGCCACAACCGCACTACATTTTTCTAAAACTTCAGGTGGAATACCGCCGCTTTCCTGACCAAACACGAGCAGAGTTTTTTTACTTTTATCCCAAGCATAATCCGAAAGTGGCACAGCGTCTGGAGTTTTTTCAATTGCCACAACTACATCATATTCCTTAAAAACCGCATCTAAATCCTCGGTAAATTTAATATGACGGAAATGAGAATAAAATTCAGCGCCAACACTTGCCCGACGGTCGAATTTTTTGTGTCCATAAAGGATAATCTCCTCTGCACCAAAAGCATTGGCGGAACGAACAATGTTGCCAGCGTTATTGTCGAAAAGAATGTTCATAATGAGTACGCTGAAATTGAGCCGCTCCTCGTCGAGGTGCTTCATGGTCTCTTCGTGAGTCAGCCACTTCAAATAATCCGCAACATTGCGGGGTTTGTTCGGATCATAGGCAAGCGTCTCGCTTTTGAATTCAAAATGGCCGGTCTTTTTTGACATTTAGGTGTTACTGGCTGTTGCTGTCGTTGCAGCAGCTTTTTTATTATGCATTTCGAAAATTATCTTTCGAGTTTCTTCCGGTCGAGCGGCATTTTTGAGTAAAAAATTTCGACTATCTTCAGAAGCAGTTTGAACATGCAAGTCTCCAAACTTTAAAAAGGTCGCAACCACCCCTTTTACTTCAACCGTAATGTCCTGAATTTTATCGAAACGCAAATTGGAAACTTCCCTATGGAAAATTCCCTTTTGCTCGATATCGATGATTCTCCTTTCAGTTATATACCAAACGTCCAGATAGTAGTTTGTCCATTGAATAAAAAACAATATCCAGATCAATAAAAACCAAACTGAATAAAAAAACAAAGAGAGGAAAAAATACTTGACCACAACTTCGACGACACCAATCGGTAAAAAAGCCAAAACCACCAGGTAAAAAACGAGCGGGGCGACGATGAGAAACGCCGACAAAACAATGGGCCAGAAAAAAACGTACCAATGTTTTCTGGCTTCATGAACAATCTTTTCCCCTGGATCAAGGTCTAAATGAGTAAATAGCATTAGATAAAAATTAGGGTAAAAATGGCGACCAAAAGCGCCGAAATCGAAACGATGAAATAGGCGGTCTCAGCAAAAATCACTCTTTTGTTGTGCAAAGAATACTGACGCCAGTGGTATAAAAGCACCAAACTAACCACGATATAAATAACCAGAACCAAACCAAAAATCGACCACAGCACGCCCTTTGACGTTGGTACGACTTGCTCCAAGCTTGTACTAACCTTATTTATTGTCTCCAGCATGTCGGGCATTTTGTAATGTCTACTATTATACTAGATTATACTAGAGAAAACGGTAGATAAAAACACTTGTGATATCGCGACATCTCCGATAAAATCAGCTAATCATGCCTAGAAAATCGAGCTCAAATAGTTCCAAACCAGAAACTAAAGAGGTTAAGGCCGGAGCAAAGGAAGTAAAAAAAATAAAGCTCGAAACGGCCTCGTATAAAGGCGTTCGAGACTTCTATCCAGTAGAAATGTTTCTTGAAAAATGTCTATTCAAAGGTATGCGTCAAACGGCTGAAAGTTTTGGCTATGTTGAATATGGAGCATCAATCCTTGAACCAGCCGATCTCTACAAAGCTAAAACCGGAGAAGAAATTGTCAGCGAGCAAACATATACTTTTACCGACCGCGGTGGACGCGAAGTCACACTGCGCCCAGAAATGACACCAACCGTCGCCCGAATGATCGCTCAGAAACGTCGAGAGCTTTCCTTCCCTCTTCGTTGGTATTCGATACCAAATCTTTTTCGTTATGAACAACCACAGCGTGGACGACTTCGCGAGCACTTCCAATTCAATGTCGACATTTTTGGTTTAGACAATGAGCGGGCTGAGATCGAAATCGTTTCAATGGCCTATCAGCTTATGAAGGATTTTGGTGCCGAGGACAAAGATTTTGAAATTAGAGTCAGTGATCGAAATCTTTTGAATTATTTCTGGGATTCGCTTTCTATTCCCGCGTCAAAACGCCAAGCATTAGCCAAAATTATCGACAAAAAGAGCAAGGTACCAAAAGAAGTTTTTGATGAGGCCATTAAAGCTGAAACTGGGAAAAAGGCCCCGGCAATCATCGCCGCCTTGGAATCCGGCCACTCTTTTGTGACTGCAATCGGTGAGGAAAATGTAATAAGCAAAAGATTGGTCTCTATCGTTGACGGCTTGTCTAAGCTCGGTGTTTCAAACGTTGTCTTTACCCCGACTTTGGTTCGCGGCCTTGACTACTATTCTGGCTTCGTTTTTGAAATTTTTGACACTAATCCGGAAAATACCCGCTCGCTCTTTGGCGGTGGGCGCTATGACAACCTGCTCGAGATTTTCGGGTCTGAACCAGTACCAGCCGTTGGTTTTGGTGCAGGTGACGTTACAATTGTTGATTTTTTAAGGACTCATAACCTCGTTCCAGGATATCGCTCTTCGACTTTTCTCTACCTTGCTGTCCTCGACGGCGAATACACTTTTGCCGACATCATTGCTGAAAAAATGCGCGATCATGGAATTTCCGTCGCTGTTGATTACACCGAAAAAAGCGTTGGCGATAGAATAAAAAAAGCTTCAAATGATAAAATCCCGTATTTTGCCGTAGTTGGTCCATCCGAAGCAAAAGAAGGAAAAATAAAAATCAAAAAACTCGATGATCGAACAGAAAAATCTGTCGACATCGACGAAGCTGGTCTCGCAGAATTTGCAAAATCAATTTACAAAAGCCTCAACAGCTAAACCAAATGAAAAAGGTCGTTTTTGATATCGAAACAAGTAATGTGTTCGCCGACGTCGGTAAAAACGACGCTTCTTTACTCGACATTTCAGTTGTTGGGGTTTATGAATACGCCGGCGACAAATACAGCATTTACGAGCAAAATGAGTTTAAAAGTATGTGGCCGATATTTGAAAGTGCTGATTTGATCATTGGCTACAACTCCGAGCATTTCGACCTGCCACTTTTAAATAAATACTACTCTGGCGATCTAACAAAGATTCGCCATTTGGATATTTTGAAAGAAATTCGCAATTCATATGGCCGAAGAATGAAGCTGGACCAGGTTGCCGAAGGTACGCTTGGTACCAAAAAATCTGGTCACGGTCTGGACGCGGTTGTTTGGTGGAAAAATGGTGACAAGGAAAAGGTGAAAAAATACTGTCTTGATGACGTCAGGATTACAAAAGATGTTTTTGATTTTGCAGTAAAAAACAACGGCCTAAAATTTAAAGAAGATGGCAAAATAATCGATATTCCCCTACTTGATTCTAAAAAATGGGATGAACCAAGCGCCAATAGTAGTATGACCTTTTCATTGCCATTTTAGGTATTAGCCTTTCTAATTTGAATCAAAAAATGGCTGACGTGATATAATTCTCGGATTGTAATTTTATTTAATTAATCATACCCAACAACATGGAAGGAAAAAACTCTTCGCTTGCTGTACCGATTGCTATTGTGATCGCCGGAGCTATCATTGCTGGTGCGGTCTATTTTTCTAACAACAAGGGTGTCGCAGAAAACCAACAAGCAAACGTAGTCAACGTTCAAGATACCGTGATTGAAACTGGCGACATCACAGTTAGTCCGGTTTCATCCAAAGACTACATTCGCGGCAACCCAGGCGCCAAGGTTGTGATTGTTGAATTCTCTGATCCAGAATGCCCTTTCTGTAAGGTTTTCCACGGAACCATGAAAAGCTTGACCAACAAGCTGGCCCAAAACGGCACCATTGCTTGGGTCTACCGAAACTTCCCCCTTAAAGATCTCCATCCAAGGGCTCCAAAAGAATCCGAAGCTCTTTTATGTGCTGGCAAGGTTGGTGGCAGTACCGGCTTCTGGGATTACACTGACCGACTCTACTCAGTGACCCCTTCAAACAACAAGCTGGAAGAAAGCCAGCTTCCACTCATTGCTAAAGACGTCGGCCTCAACGTGACTGCTTTCAACACCTGCCTTTCAAGTGGTGAAATGGCGTCACTCGTTAGCGTCGACTATGAAGACGGTATAAAGGCCGGCGGAACCGGCACTCCTTTCAGTGTTTTTATCACCGCACAGCCATTCGACAAAAAAGCAGTTGAAGATTTCTTGGTTCAAAATATTCTCAAATATAAATTTCCAACGGAACTTTTCAAAATCTCTAGCGACAATAAAAAAGTCAGCGTAAGCGGTGCTATGCCCCAGGATTTTATGGAGCAGTTGATCGCAATTTTGAGTAAGTAAAAGTAAGTAAATTAGATTGCCGTTAGCTGTTTTCTGTGCTATTTTTCTGCCAGAACGTCACAAAAAAGAACCACAAAGAAAGGACTAGGAATGGGACAAGGTAACAAGCTTGCGGATCCCTCTGCTCACAGGAAAGAACTCATTGGAACTGTGTACGATTTTCTAGCAAAAGGCCTTCCAGTGGACGAGATGCCTAAAGCTGAGGTTATTTTTGTGCTCGGGCACAATGGGCCTGAGCCCGCTAATCATGCCGCAAAACTCTTCCACAACAAGCGTGCACCGAGGATCCTGGTCTCTGGTTGCCCCAATGACAACCGCAACATCCTGAATCAAGCCGGCGTACCAGGTATAAACATAACCCTGGAAGACCTGGCAAAAAACACCGAGGAGAGTTTGGCGTACGGAATAGCAGACTACAAAAGAAAGTTTTCGCGGTTCCCAGATCGAGTGATCCTTGTGTGTATGCCGCCACTTCTCTGCAGAGCTCATGCCACAATGTCAAAACAGTGGCCGATGATTACCGTCTACCCAGCCACGTTCACACTTGACCCGCTGGTTTGGCCACCTGAAAGATGGCATGATTCTGTACTACTTGAGATCGAAAGGCTCATCGAGTATGCCAGCAAAGACAAGATCGCTCAGGTCGAGATCCCAGCAGAGGTCACCGCAGCAGCCGGCCTTCTCAAGTTGATGGCCGTTTGAGAAAACAACACAGCCCTCATTACCCTACAAGCCCCACTCACTATGGGGCTTTTTCTTTCTCGACCAAATATTCATAAAATTAAATTTCCAACTACATATCCAGCAGTTTTCTCATTTTACAAAAATCACATTCGGGATCAGTGCAATTTTTGTCCCAAAATTCAAGATTGATGATTTCTTGAGCCGCTTTTTTGATGACTTCCACCAGGTCATCAACTTCCCTTTCGGTTACCTCAAAACGCTCACGCTTATATTTTCCCTGCTTGTTTGGTTCGACAAAATCAATCTCTCCAGTTTTCATCACGAACCGGCCAGGTTCAAATCTATCCAAAAGTAATTTATAAAAAACCAACTGGCGCTTGTAGTTTCCTTCAGAATTTTTAGTCTCACCCTCGATGTCCCGACGGCTTTTCGGGTTGCCAGTTTTATAGTCAACGACGTTTACATTTGAACCATCAAGAAGTTCGACTTTGTCTAGCCGGCCGCGGAGTAAAATGTCAAAACCATCATTAATCGAAAGATGAACGCCAGAAACATTAAATTCATTCAGAATATTTTTTGAAGCGGTTTTATAATACTCATCGTAGTATCCTCCAAGAGATTTCCGCCCTTTCTCCAGGAAAAGCTCGAAATCGTGTTCGGAAATAGCCTTTCGGTTTAGAAATTTTTCAAAAAAGTCGAGAACCTCTTGCTTGGTTATTTTTTTCTCTTCTTTGATAGAGTCAAAAAGAATTTTAAGGGTTTCATGAACGGCTGTGCCGTAAAGCTGGGAGCGATCTTCGGTCTGTGGGATTCGAATCAAATTTACAAAGAAAAACCGCCACGGACAAGCCAAGTAATTATTCAAGGCGCTGACCGAAAAGCCCTGCTCCGCAAAAAGCCCGGCTATGTATTCCTTATTTTTTACACTAATTTCTGTCCCCGGGTCCTTCGGGGTGTCGGGCAAAATACTCGCTGACTCCGTTTTCTCTTTGCCGGTCCGAATTAAATTTTTATCTATTTCTTCAAGAAAACGACTTGGTAAAATTTCACGACCTGAAGTGTTGTGGGTTGAATACGTGAGCATAACTTCCCTTCTGGCACGAGTCAGAGCAACGTACAACAGCCGACGCTCATCTGAAACGTCATTCTCAAGCTCTTCGGGGCCCTTAACCCCAATGGGTAAAAAATGAGAAGGTGTCCGCCGCCCGCCCCATTTTCCGTCGTTCAAATGTGCACAGAAAACATGGTCAAATTCTAACCCCTTTGACTTGTGGGCAGTCATTAGGTTTACCTTGCCAGGATACGAAGAAACACTTTTCGCCCGAACAGAAACGCCGTGCAGAGTCATTTTATCGAGAAGTCCGAGATAGTCTTTGAGACGCACCCCTTTATGTCTCTCCAAAAGTTCAATCGTATGAGCAAGCAAGGCGTCGTAGGCAGAAACGAGTTCGAGCGCCCGCGGTTTTGAAAGCAAGTAACCAATGAATCCGGTTTTGGACACAACTTCCTGAAGTGAGTCGATGAGACTTTTATTTTTAGCTGAAACACTCAGATCATGAAGTAAATCAAAAAGTTCAAGAAGTTTCTCTGGCTCCTCGACTCCAGCATTTTCTAGCTCATTATTGGATTTAATTATTTCGACCAAACTGCGTCGAGATTCCCGACCACGCTTGAAAACCTTGAAAACGTCTAGGTGGTTTAGCTTTAGAAAATCAATAAACAAAACCGGCACGAGTAGTTTTTCGTCACCAAAATTGTTAACCGCTCGCAGAATAAAAAGAAGTTTTTGAATATTTTCATCAGTAATGACATCAATATCTGTATGAAGG
>CAYMIB010000014.1:0-19473 GCA_964390475.1 uncultured Candidatus Saccharibacteria bacterium
TCCCTACTGCTTGGATCAGGTGGGTTTTGCCGTGGCCAGTACTGCCGTAAACAAATAGCGGGTTGTAGACGATGCCAGGTTTTTTTACCACGGCTTGAGCGGCGGCGTGAGCAAGTTCGTTGAATGGGCCAACAATGAAAGAATCAAAGCCGTAACGAGGATTCAGATTGTCTTCCTTGTTGATGTAGAAGTCATTCAGAGGCAGTTCATTGTTCAAAATCGAAGCGCCGATCGGTCTTTCTTCGGTTTGAGTTCGTCTTTTTTGGTCGTCGCGGTTGATGACGTATTCTAGAGAGCGAATTGTTGGGGTTGAGGTTCGGAGAATGCGCAAAATCGTTGAATGATACTTTTTATAGAGCCAATCTTTGACGAAATTGTTCGGAACTCCGATGTGAGCGATGCCGTCATCGACTTTAAAAATAGAAGTGTCTTTGAACCAGGTGTTGAAGTTGGGTTTGGAAACCGAAAGCTCCATTTCCCCTAACACGTTGTCCCAAAGTTTTTTATTATCAGTTGCTGGAGGCATGGATTGGTTGAATTCCAGTAGATTATATACTTCACGAAAAATTATAGTACTTGTTTTTATCTAGCATCATTGTTTATAAATTGTGGATAGGTTGTGAACTTGAACCTTTCTTAAGTTTTTCTTGATTTTCTGTTGATTATTTTTTTAATGTATTGTAGTATCTCTGACATCTATGAAACAGGGATTAACATACAAGCCAAAGAAGCGAAAAAGAGCTCGAAGTCACGGTTTTTTGAACCGAATGTCTACCGTTGGGGGTAAAAGAACTATTTCTCGTCGCAGAGCAAAAGGTCGTAAAAAGATCACTGTTTAGGTCTATTTTCTCGGTACACCTACTAACCATATGCTTTCTAAAAAGCAAAGAATGTCTAAGGCGCTTGCCAGCGAGGTTTTTATGCATGGCCGAATTGTTTCCTCCCCCTCCTACCCTCATTTTTTAATCAAAACTGCACAGTCCCCCGAAGGCAAGACGAGCCCTACCCGTTTTGCGGTTTCGATTTCAAAAAAGATCGCTCCAACGGCCGTACTTAGGAATCGAACTCGTCGCCGAGTCTATAGCGTGATCCAAAATCTTTGGCCTAGAGTCGTTCCGGGACTTTCTGTGGCAATTTCAGTGAAAAAAGGTGGTGAAAAGCTAACCTACGAAGAAATCGCAAAGGAGCTGGGAAGAGAAATTGAAAAGTCGGCATTTTTGAAGTAAGATATCTGGATGTCTTTTCTCTATAATACTATCGTTTACAACCCGCTCTATAACGGGCTCATTTTTTTAATGGACGTCTTGCCTTGGGCCGATGCCGGTGTGGCGATTGTGATTTTTACAATCATCGTGAAGCTCCTACTGTTCCCTCTTTCGAAAAAGGCGGTCACTACTCAGCTCAAGATGAAAAAAATCGAGCCTGAACTCTCCGAGCTGAAGACTAAGTATAAAGACGACAAGCAGGCCCATGCTATGAAGACCATGGAGATTTATAAAAAGAATGGCGTTAATCCATTTGCGAGTATCATTTTGATTTTGATTCAGCTACCAATAATTTTCGCGCTCTATAAAGTTTTCATGAGCGGCTTTAGTAATATCAATCCAGACATTCTTTATTCTTTTGTTCGAGTACCGGAAATAATCAACACCCATTTTTTGGGTTTAATCGACATCACCGGAAAAAATATCATTCTCGCTATTCTTGCTGGTGTTTCTTCTTTTATTCAGATTAAATATTCCATGCCAGTGGCACCAAAGGTTCCGGCCAAAAATGTCGAGAACATGACCAAGGAGGAACGTTTCAAACATGACCTAACACGCACCATGGGCACCCAGATGCGCTACACCCTACCAGTTTTAGCTTTTGTTATTTCTTGGACTGTCTCGGGTGCGATCGCAATCTATTGGATAACCAGTAACATTTTTACTATTGCTCAGGAACTCGTGATTCGCCGGTCGGTTGCGAAGGAGAATGGGGTTAAGTAACAAAATAGACTGGGTGTCCTTCAGGAGAGCGCATAAATCCTGCTGGATTTTGCTAAGCTCGTCGCCTACGCGACTGCGCAACTCTCCTTCCGAACACCCAGTCTGTTTTGTTAATTACCTTGAATCTTTAGTCCCCACAACTGCGAGTCTTTTTTATTTGTGAAGACTAGGTATTCTTCGTCTGGATCAAGAGTGAGGTTAATGGCGTCGATGCCGCTTTCATTTATTGTGCTTGGGTCGAACAAAAATTCAGTCGAGCCGGACGAGCTGTCGACTCGCCACAAGGTGTCGGTAAGGGAAATTTTTCCTTGGTACCAATGGTCTGGATATTTTCCGGAAGGAATAGATTTTGGCGTAGCGCAGTAAAGGTAGGCGGTTTTTTCTGACCAAACACATTTGTCGGACAGTGTAGAGAAAGGGGTTTTGGTTTCGACACCGGTTTTTGGATCAAGAATTCCTGATGAAAAAGAATTGTTTCGGCTTTCTGAAAAGAAAACTTTTGTTCCGCCAGGATTGGCTAGAGCCGACAAACCATTTTTGCCACCCATTACCCTACTCAGACTACCGGTGTCAGTTTTTAGGAAATAAAATTGACCAACAGCATCAGCGCTCGGTTTGGTTAGGAGGCCTAGTGTGGTGTTACTAACCCAAGAAATTGCCAAGTCTTTTATACTTGATTCAAAAACTTTTTTTGGGTTACTGCCTGTTTGGTCGGCGACAAATATTTGCGAGCCGCTGAGATTTTTTATAACAAAAGCAAGGTTGCTGTTTGATTTGTTGATAGACAAGCTAGTGATGTCGTTTGAAAGGAAGGTTGTTTGAAGTTCTTGAAATTGGTCAGCGGAGTCGCCTGCAGTGGCGGCTGTGGTTGCCGCTCCGATTTTTCCATACGCGCTTTTTATCGTTTCATTATTTTCGTCCAAATAGCGAACGACCAAAGAGTTTCCACTTGGTTGCCATAGTGCTTCGTAAACTTTTGGAATCGTTGTATTGGAAACTCTCCTTTGGCCAAGTAAGGTAAGTGAACTTTCAAAAACATTGCCTGTGGCTTTGTCGACGAATCGGACGGTTGGGATGCGAGTTGCAGAGCTTGAAGCGTTAAAGGCAACGACTCCGGACTGTGGGTCGACTGAAATTTGCCATAAACGTGGTGGGGCTACTGGAATGTTTGGGTTCGGGTTTGTGTCATCTGGGTTCGGATTAGTTATCGGTGTGTTGTCTCCGTTATCAGAGCCGCCTGATCCAAAAGGAAACAAGTCTCCAATACTTATATCACCACTGAAAGGCAAACCACTTCCCCCTTGTCCTCGGTCAAACAGCCAATATGCTCCAAGACCAATAGCGAGCAGGATGACGATTACCAAAACAATTTTTAATATTTTTTTGATCATGGTTGTAGAATATCAATCAAATCTGGCGCCCTATTTAAATCACAAACATACATTGTTGTTATACAACCAGTTTCAGGTGGTTGTATCGATCCTGTCGGAGTAGTTATTTCACATTCGTAGTCGGTTGGAAAGCTTCGTCCAGCGTAAGTGTAAAGTCTTCCATTTGATGTATAACAAATCCTGTTTTTATAATATGTCTGTGGTCCCGTTGGTGTGACCGTCTGGTTTACTATTGGTGCAATTGGCTCTGGATTGAATTGAAATTTTAGAGTAGCTGGATTAATGGTGTTTAAAATAAGCCAAGAAGCGATTGCTAGAAGCAAACCGATCAAGGCTTGGTTTATTTTTTCCTTTCCACTGGCTTTTCCACCAATACTTTCTGAAGTCATATACTCTATGCCTCCAAGGGTGATCATGACCACCGCAAATAAGCCAGCTAGGCCAATGGCGAGTTTAAACATCCCAGCAAGATACTCTGGCAGACCCGGTGCAACAAACTGTCCTCCTGTGGTGGCAGTTCCGATGCCTGGTAGCGGTGCAAGCTGGATGTAGTCACCAAGTGTATCTGCCGACACACTTCCGGCAATTCCTATTAACACAAAAAGCACAACACAGACTAGAAAGACCTGCAGGCTTTTTTTGTATTTTTTATTTTTTAGGTTTTTCATGTTTTAAAAAACTGTTTGGCCGGCCGGGCTAGTTCCCGCATCTTGAAATGTAATGTAAAAACTACTGTTTGAACTTTGGGCGAATCTTGTTGGGTTTTTTACTCCCAAACCAACAAGTGATCGTCCCCCACTGCTTCCTTCCGGTTTTCTAAAAATAATTTCGTTGCCAGGTTGATTTGTTTTAGAGTCGTTTAATTTCCAATCAAAAGCTAGCTGATCAATTCTTTTTTGCTCATTCGAGAAAAATAAAGGCATTCCGATCACGCGGATTTCTTGGCCAGAAATAGAAAATTCTTTGCCATTCAGAGCTTTTTCAAAAGTGATCCCGTACAACGGATGATTTTCATAAAGCAAAACTTCGGTTTTTGTGTCAGAAATATTTATTGATGATAGTGAATGGTAAGTGTTATCAGGAGTAGTGACCTCGACTTCAACCTGGATTGGTTTCATTAGCACCGACGGTATAACCCGAAAAGTTTTTTTACCGTAGCCAGAAGCGTTGTTGTCGAGTTTTTCATTTTGCTTCCATTTATATATAAGCTTTGTCGGGTCGAGTCTCACACCCTGGCTGTTTATGAAAAACGGTTCAGCGACGACAGTGATCGGGTCTTGGTTGCTGTGTAGGGCCTTACCTTTGTAAAAAGGTGGAGTGTGTGTGTCGGCCTGCCATTGCAAGTCGGTCACCGTTGGGCGGATAACCATCTGCCGGACATCACCACCCATGTTTATGGAAATATTGGAAACAGTTCCGAGAGCACCAGTGGTGAACTGGAGTCGTTTAATACCGACTCCCCTTTGCATCACCTTGCCGTCCACTGTCCAGGCGATTTCAACTTTGTTTAGGTCAATAGAAAAATCTTCAACGTCGACTATGACTGACTCAAAAGGGCCAGGGTGTTTTGGAGTTGTGTTGATGCGAAGGGCATTTGTCTGGGCATCGGCCGAGTTCACAACAAAAAAGAAAAACAAAAATGAGCAAAAAACGCCGGCAACTAATTTACCAAAAAGATCATGGAAACGCATGTCAATATTTTATCACGCGGCACGTCGAATACTATCCACTCTGTTTGGTGCCGGTTTAGCATTAGCGGCCACACTACCCGGCCCAATGCGCCCCAGAGTTTCCGGAGCTTGTCCGCCTTCTTCACTTTCACCGGAACCATTTCCAGATTCATTTCTAGCTTTCAGAAGTCTGTACCTTTCAGTTGCCGCTCTTTTTTGATCAACTGCTTCCTTCGCTTTTCTCTCACGCCATTCTTTTATTGCTTTTCTGTCTTGGGCTTGGACATACAGGACGTTTCGGACAACTCCAGTCGTAAGTTCAGGTAAAATCTCACCGATAACCGGTATTAAACCGATCAGGAATGTGACCAGTGTCCACCAAAACATTTTTAAATCTTTTGGGTCTTTAAAATAAGAGGCACCAAGGCTTGAAAACCACAATGGGTACAATACTAAGTTTCCAATAGCTATAACTATATGAACAAGCGGGATAATTCCGATTAATTCCAATATGACCGCAACACCGATCATTTGTTCAGCCTTTGATTTCGGGATTCGCTCTACAGGTTCATCATCCATACACCCATTTTAATCTATTCTGGCGGTTTCCTCTATTCCTCACTTTCCGCTAAGTCTTTTTTGGCTTGTTGAATAGATAGTACTTGGGATGGGTCAGAGGTGATGATTTGATCCTCTGTGTACGAGGCAATAATTTTGATCGCCACATGTTTGAGTCCAGCAAAGAAAATTCCTTCCCCAAGGCCGGATTCTAGCAGAAGATACTTTTCCTCATCGGTAAGGTTAAATGTTTCTTGGAGTCGGTCGATTGATGTTGGAGATTGTTTGAGCAAAAGTTGAATAGAAGAGTTGGTGATGATCGGCATACCGTACGGAGAGCTTAGGAAGTCACCGACGTCCTGGGTGATGGTAGCTAGACCAAGGTAGTATTTGCGCCCTCGTTTAGCGAGCGATAGAAGGAAAGACGCCGTGTCTTCGGATTTCATCATCCACCAGGCCTCGTCGATAACGAGTAGGCGTTTTTTAAGTTCTTTGCGAATTGCATTCCATATATAGTGGGTGACGATGTACATTGCGATTGGCTTCAACTCGTCTTCCATGTCTCGGAGCGAAAACACAATCAATTTTTTATTGATATCGATGTTTGTTGGACGGTTGATGAAACCAGCCCAGGTACCTTTGGTGTACTTGGTCAGACGTTGAGCCAATGACTCCCCTCCCTCCATACCAGACAGCACGAGTTCGAAGTCAGACATAAGTGGCGGCTCGACGTTTCGGAAATCAGAATCGGCGGTGATGTCTTTGAGGGCGTAAGCTTCAGTAATGGCGGCATCGATGATCGCATCTTCTTCTGGGGTTAGGCCTCCCATCATGAGGCGGAATAGGCCGATGAGGTTAATGGTGTTAGAACGCAACACAGAGGCCCCGCTTTCGTCTGGACCCGGAATCGGCAAGTCGAATGGATTGATATGATGCTCGGAGTTGAGGGAAATTTTGAAATAACGACCGCCGACCGCTTCAGCGAGGTATTCGTATTCCCTTTCTGGGTCGATGACTAACACTTCGGTGTCAAACATCAATGTGCGTAAAATTTCTAGCTTCACGGCATAAGATTTTCCGGCACCGGATTTGGCGAACGTAATAGAGTTGTAGTTTTCTAGAGAAAAACGATCAAACAAAATAAGGCTAGAATTATGGCGATTTATGCCAAAAAGGATACCTTTGTCTGAAGTAAGGTCGAAAGAAATGAAAGGAAAGAGACTTGAAAGTGGCGACGAGTTGAGACGTGAATGAACTTCGAGTAAGTCTGTGGCAATCGGCACAACGCTTTTGAAACCTTGTTCTTGTTGAAACAATGCCGGCTTTACATACACCAACTTTGCTTCAAGGATAGATTTAACTTCAGATTCAACGGTGTCGAGCTCGGCCTCACTTTCGGCGTAGATAGAAATATAAAGACCGACTTCAAAAAGTTTTTCCTGAGCTTGCTGTAGGCTGTCACGTAGTGATTCTAGGTCCTGATACGCGGTGTCGAGCATTGGATCGCGAACCATGCCTTTGTTTTCTCGTTCGTGAATCTGACTTTGAACTTCAGCTACTTTTTTCTGAAATTGTCGCAAGGCGGCAACAGTGTCGATCGGATGGATGAAAATCGAAACATCAAAAACTTTGTCGAGGTTGATAACTGGCGCAAACCAGCTTTCATTCAGAAAACGCGGATATGAAATGACGAAAAAAGTCCGGACAAATTTGTCGCCAAGGTTTAGCTCGCGCGGCCCGACTTTCAAAGCACTCGGAGCGATGATGTCTTTGAGCTCAAGTGCCTCGGCTTGCTCAACTTGTTGTCGCAAAAAAGGCACGACTTGCGGGGCCGGAGTGTTTTCTTTCTTTTTGAATAATTTATCTAGGAGTGACATGTTAAAAATAGCTCGTTATTTATTCTGCTCGAGGTTGAGCTGGATCGGTTTTTCGGCATCGCCGGGATTGAAAATTTTATAAAAAAGCTCAACCACTTCATCGGTTCCAAGCTCGCTCATTCGAAGTCCGCATTGCACCAGGCCTTGCTCGACGACCGATACTCTTTGTTGAAGCTGAGCTCGGTGTTCTTCAAAATCATCCCCTTCCCCAACTGACGTTGCTGATTTCTTCTGAGGAATTAGACCCTTCAAACCCTTGAGTCCACCAAGCTTACCGCCGCTTTTATTTGAAATAATGGACGGCGTGTATGGAATGACGATGAAAAAATGCTTCGTCATGATGTTCGTCCTTTTGGTGAAATCTTTAATGAACTCAATGTATTCTTTGGTTTGAATTCTCATCAAGTCGTTGCTCTGTTTTTTCTCCCTTTGCTCCATGAGGGCAATGTATGGCCGGATGTCTAGTTTGCGCGACTGAATGAAAATCTGAATCGAAAAATCCAAGGAGTTTAGAAAATTTTGGAATTGGTATATGACTGCTTGGCGTTCTTCTTCGGATTTCAACGAGAAGTTTATAGAAGAAGTTAGAATTAGGGCGCGGAGTGAGCCGTCTTTAAGGACAATAATGCCATCCTTAACTTCCTTTATCGGCACATATTCTTGTGTTGCGCGTGCGCTGGTTGCGGCCATTTTAATTATTTTTTCGAACCGTTGTTTGTTTTGATTATATCAGGTGTTGGTCGCCTCCTCGTCTGTGCCCGTTACCGGATTTTCGCTTTGTTTAACATCAAGACTCCACATCATGTCTCGGAGTTTGCTTTCGGAAAGTTTTGGTACGCTTATCGGGTTCACGGGGTTTCTCTCGGCAGTTGTGACCTTTTTTTCCTCATGTTTCCACAGGTAAAGTTTGCTTGTGACTGTGTATTTAACAAAAGATTCAACAACTTTAATGAAACTCTGGTTGTTTACTTTGTAGAAAGCCAAGGCCGCACCAAAGGCAAGGATTGGCAAACCGAAAAAGACGGCGACAATTTTTGGTAAAAGGACAAAAAGCACAACGACAGCCCCGACCGCCCCGGCAAGGTAGACAAATTGTTTGAAGGTTAGAGGGCCGATTATTTTATCCTCGACATCTGTGAATTGTGGTACTTGGAATCTCATGTTGCTGTCTGTTTTTTTATTTTCTATTTAAGCGGCTCTCGATACGGGTCATTTCCCTCGTATTTAGGTTTTGGTGTCGGCTGAGGCTGGTTTTCTGGTGCCGGTTTGATTTCTGCCGGCTTTTGATATCCAAAAATTGAGCTTGAAGAACGAACGACTCCGCTTAGTTTTTGATCAACGATACTCTTGAATGGATTTTTAGATTGAAAAACACTTGATTGGGGTTGTGACCGTGACTGCGGTTGCGACTGAGTTTGAGGTTGAGGTTTCTGAACCGGCTTCATGGATTGTGGAGCAGGCATGAGGTTTTGGCTATGAAGGTGTGGACCATCTACCCTCTCCATTTCTTCATGGTCAGGGATAAATTTAGTCGGTTCAGGTTGAATAGTGTATGGGGTTTGTGGTTTTTCAACCCCAGGTTGTTTTTGTACAGTGGCAATATTGTTATCGCCTTGTTCAAGACCCTTTAGGGTTTCTAAAACAGGACTAAATATTTGAGAATTAATTTCCGAAGAAATTTTTAACGCTTGATCGTATGTGGTGCCAATACGCCGAGTTAGATTTATTCGGAATTCACTAAGAGGTGAAATTCCCAAAAGCGTCAAATATATTTCGATTTGGAGATCGGAAACTTTTTTCTCGTCCAAACCATTTTTTTTACCAATATATTCAGTCGTTTCTAATTTTTCCAAAAAATTATCCACGGCACGTTTTATATCAGCGGGTGAGGCTTCGTAGCATTGTTGGATGATAAGACTAGTATCGTTCATGTTTTTTATTTGCCCTCGCTACCTCCTTCTGGCTTTCCCTCACCACCTTCTTCTCCCTCCCCGCCTCCAAGATCAATGTTCCCTGCTTTCGCTGCGTCTTTGAGAGCCTTTCCGAGATCTTTTTGACCGATCTTTAGAACTTTCTTTGCCAACTCTTCCCTTACGTTTTCTCGGTCCTTCTTGGACAGCGGAGACAATACACTTCTAAGTGTTTGCGATACAGCACTCTTTACTTGCGATGCAACACTCTTGGAGCCGTCAATCTTTATAGACCTCATTGATTCATCTGTAAGATCCTTAATCCTGTCTTCTCTTTTTTTATTACCAAACCGATCCATTTCGACCGACGTTGCAAATCCCTTGTTCTTGTCGCCAGTAATTCTCTCATCCCTTTCCCTGTTGGCTTCGGTTGCCTTGATGTCTTTTTCAATCTTATCAGCTGCGCCATAGCCTTTTGTTTTTGTCCTCAAGGTGTCTAATTCAAGTGAGTCCGCATTAATCTTGACGTTGATCTCTCCAAGCTCTTTTTTACTTTCGGTGAGTTTTGTTTTTTCTTCAGGTGTTAGACCAATACCGCCAGTTGCAAGTTTCTCAAGCC
The DNA here is from genome assembly GCA_964390475.1 of uncultured Candidatus Saccharibacteria bacterium. GTDB lineage: Bacteria > Patescibacteriota > Minisyncoccia > Phycocordibacterales > DATGWK01 > JAHFLV01. The sequence goes on from CAYMIB010000014.1 coordinate 10,014, forward strand.
TTGCAATTTCTTTCTCTAGTTTATCCTGATCCACGGCACGTTGAGCCCCACCGGCCTCAAGCTGTTTAAGTCTCGTAACATCTTTAAGTTTGTCTTGGCTTTCCGTGATGAAGTCCCCGCGAAGCGTTCCGATGTTTTTATTAACATCCTTCTGAATAGCCTCATCCTCACTTTTTACGAATTCCTCACGATTCTTCTTTATTTCTTTACCAATGCTCTTTACAGAACGTTTACTTCCGAATTTGGCGTCAACTCCTGGTTTTGTAGTTATAGCGCGTAGTTCCTGACCAGCCCATGATCTACCAAAGGCAGTTTTGCCGATTTTGTCATCTGCAAATTTTGCCGCGCGACCGATTGTGTTTCTGCCAACTATACCCTGCGCCCAACCTCGCGCTCCGTTTAGAGCCTTTATCGCCCCACCCGCACCAGCAGCGCCGAACTCTTTTGCAACTAGAATAGTAGCGATCATCATGGCGGCGACGATGAAATAGTTTAGAGTAGCTTCTATGTTTCTGGTTAAAAAACCAGGTTGTCCGTTTGCGTCAACGATTGATGTTGTCGTTATGACATCAATAATAGAACCGTTCTGACCATTTGTTAGTCCGGCGGTTATTTTCAACACTATCCAGGTCATCATCATGAATGCAGGTGCCGCTATACAGTTATCTATCAGACTTTTTGTCCAACGACTAGAATATTTGTCGTTTGGTAATGCCATCGCTGCAAAGGCCAGGGGTGAAAATACTAGTAATAATAGTAGGGTTACAAATCGAACCAAAAACATTATTCCAGCAGCGGCAAGAATAATCGCGAGAATAAACATCACGGCAGAGCCTAGGGTGGCAAGCCTGAGAGCCGCTGAAGCACCGTCGATTCCTTCTGTTACGTACTCTATGCTATTGGCGCTGAAAAAATTAGTTAGGCCAAGATGGCACATGAAAGCCCCGCCGATATTTACCGCTGGTTTTGTTGGGTCGTCGCCACATGGTGCCTGGACGATTTGTTTGTAAAAGCCAATAGAAACAATGTTTGAAGCATCAATGGCTATTTTTGTGAAAAAGAAACTGAAATTAATAAGAAGAGCGAAAATGACCACTCGGACTATAACTTTTTTTACATTTCCCCCTCCCAAACCGAGGATGGTCATTATTGCGGTATAAAGGAGAATGAAAATGAAAAACATGTTTCCGAAGTCCCGTAAAACTTCCCACGTGGTAGCAACAGCACTTCCTGAACCAATATATTTATGAATATCAAGCACTGAATACTTTATGACCATTTCAAGGAGTTCCGCTGATAGCCACAAAGAAAAGGCGGCTATAGGAATAAAGAATCCAGCGTAGACAATAGTGAAAGCTAGTACCAATGCTCCAGCGGTTTTGTCACCGGCATAACTCCAAAAACCGGCGTGGGCGACATTCGGTGCTAGTAATCCATACCCAGCTACAAGTACGAGTAATAAAACAAGACAGCCACCAAAGATTTTCTTTGTGATGTTGCCCGCCTGATTTTTGTTTTGAAAAAACTTAAACATTTTTATTCACCGAATTTTTTTAAGGATTGATTTGAACGTTTGGCACGCACCTTGTACTGACTGACTGACCGTCTTTGGTCACTCGTACCGTAGCAACTTTTTCGCCAGTGTTTGTGTAACGAACTTCGGCATTTTGTGTTCGGACACTCGATATTGGGGATGAGCCAGTCCATCTAAACGCCGCTGTTTGCTGTCCCCCACCAACCACTGTTGTTATCCAACGAACTGGTTGTCCGACGGTTCCGGTCGCTGATTCTGGAGCACAGGAAGCACTGAGGGGTAGATCGGCGATGGTTACTTCTTGGTTGCAAGTTCTAGAAGCTGTCTGTCCGCTTTTTGTTATTGTTACGCTGGCGGTTTTTACTCCGGAGGTGTTGTAAGCAAGGGTGACGTCAGAGGTTGATCGTCCGGTGATCGGGTCACTACCGCTCCAATTATACGTTACCGGTGCTGTATCGTTGGCCGGAGCGATAGCGGTTGCTGACCAAGTGACATTTTCTCCAACATCGGCTGTTGATTTGTCGGCGTAACACAAGACATCGAGTGTGCCGGTGATTGGTCCGTCCTGAACTGAAACATTCGAAAGACAACTTTGGGTCACAGTTTCTCCTCCTTTGGTAACTCGAACACTGGCGCTCTTGAGGCCGGTTATGGTGTAGCGAATGTTTACTGAAGGGCTGTTTCCAGAAAGTTGGTCATCCCCGCTCCAGATAAACCTTGGCGAGCCCGGGTTGCCACCAAAGACTGAAGCTGTCCAAGTGATGTTCTCGCCTACGTCTGAAATCGTGTTATTCGGAGAACAGGTCACACTAAGCGGTGTGTTAAGTGATCCGCTGTTACTACCGCTACTGCTGAAGCTGGAAAGTCCTTCGGTGAGGACAGTCTGAACTAATTGACCAATGAGGGCGCCAACCACCTCGTTTATTTCGTCTGCAAGCTCAAGTTGTCTGAAGCCGGTGCCAAGGGTTTCTCCGAGCTGATCATTTATGACTGTTCCCGGAGTCTGAATGTCGCCATGCTTTGTACATTTCTGATTCTGGTCCATTTGTATACATTCTCGAAATGAAAGAAAGCCATCACCCCAGTCCAGTTTCTTTTGTTCGGTCCCTTGGGCTGTTGCTATTTGAATAGCTAATTCATTTTGAGATATTAAAAGAGCTCCGAGCGGATTGTTTTGCGGATTTTGACTGATTTCAAACCACGAAGCCCAACCTCCCTGACTGAAATCTCCGGCTGTGAATTTTGTGAAGTTGTCTACGTTACTTATTGCATCCGACAAACGACAGTTTATTTCATCAACGAAAGTTGAAGAATAGTTGAGGTTTAAAGCGAGACGGATATCGAGTGCGAACGGTTCGCAAAGAAAACTGAGTCCGGAGTCGGTGTTTTCAATAAAGTCGCCAGCCACTTGGTCTCCGACATCGGTCAAAAATCTGGTCGGGTCAGTAACGAAAGCTGGACTACCTTCAAAACCGGAGTTGATCCAGTTCACAACCGCATTGGTCACACTCTGGATCATTATCTTTGAGGCCACAGTTACGATTGCATCCAAAGTCAGCTCCTTTTGGACTTGAGTGATGGTGTTCGACATTATGCTAAAGAGCGGCACACCGCCAACCGGTACGCCTGGGTCTGGGGCTACCGCCTCAGCTGTTTGAGCTTTGAAATTTGCTATGCCGAATAAGCCCGAAAAAATGATTGAAAAAATAAAAACAGAAACCAAAAATTTTCTGGCGCCCTTGGCGTTGTCGTTAGGATTATGAAAAGACATTTTCTTATGTTCTCTGTTCCCCATTTTACTATATTGTTTGGGTAAAAATGTAACCATATTCACCTTTAACAAAAATTATTCCTTTGTTATCGAAAAACGATTTGATATTTTCAACCGCGCTACCCAGTAGCTCAACGTCTTGGTAGTAATTATTGACTCCAACCAGACCGATCATTGGGTCCTCAAACATTTGGCGGAAACTTTTTATATCGACAAGCATTCGGCTAATGCCGTTTAGTAGGTCCAGGTGTTGTGAGACCAACTCCCTCGGCACCGAAATCAATGCCAACTTATTTAGCATTGTCGAATAACTGTTGATAATTGGGTCGATTTTGGCGATTTCGCCAGGATTTTCATTTACCATGGCGCTTTGGAGAATTTGAATCTCTGAAACCGAGCTTTTGCTGGCGCCGATAGACAATGCCTGTCCAAGGTCATTTCCATACTTTTTGAAATCGGCGTTGGTCGAGCTGGTGGAGTTTGCCAATATTTTTATATCAGCCAAAGTGTATTGTTTGGCGTCGGCGCTGTCAGATTTTTCTAAAATCGCTTGATTTACGATCTTGTTCGTAGTTTCGGCATCAATCGGAAGGCCGGCGCGCTTAGCTTCAAGGTAGTTTTCAAATAACTCTCGGCTGATTTTGGCTGTTTCGGTGTTTTCTAGCTCTACTTCGGCGCCAGCGTTCGCGCCTGTACTGCCACTGCTATCAGCCCCAATCGCCCCAAAACTCGTCGCCGTCAGCTTATCGTCCGGTCCGGCTTTTGCCGGATTCCTATTTTGCCTTGCTTCTTCGCCGTCTTTTGTGCCGTCGCCGTCAGAATCTGGCTTTTTTGGGTCAGTTCCCCAGAGACTTTCCTCCCAGTTTAGTAAACCGTCGTTGTCATCATCTTCCCCAGAGTTTTGTTTAAGGTTATTTTCGACCGACTCTATTTTGGGGGAATTTTTAGAATCATTATCGTTCGCCAAAGGACCACTGTCGCTTTTTTTTGTTGCATAAACCGCAAAACCGACTGTTCCAACGCCGACTAAACAGGCAACAATCAAAAAGAAGATCTTTTTACTTGGAAGACCGCGAATCCCATGGCTCATATGTAGAAATTATATCAGTAATAAGCATTTTCAACCGATTTTTTAAGGGGATATCGGATCAAAATCTGACTGTTTCGCGTTACAATACATTTACTGAGCATTTTTGCTCAACATTTATGCAATTCTTGCGATTTTATCGGCAGTTTTTTAGAAAAACCATGGTGGTTTTTGCTCTACCAACCCTAATTTTTCTTCAGGATTTGCGAATTGGCGACTCAAACCCGGAAGTTTTGGAGCTTCAGAAGGTTTTGAACTCTGATCCGATGACGGAAGTCGCTGTTTCTGGCGCTGGTTCTATTGGCCACGAGACAGAGTATTTTGGTCCTGCTACCGCCGACGCCGTCAAACGTTTTCAAAATAAATATGCTGATGAAGTCTTGCGCCCAGCTGGTTTGACCCAAGGTTCTGGCTTTGTCGGTTTATGGACTAGGCTTAAGTTAAATCAGATTCTCATGGAAGTTCCCGCAAGTGTTCCTGCGAATATTCCCGCGACTGAAAAGTTATCTGAGCATGAAGAAACCTCGTCGACCCAGCCAACCCTCTCCGCTCCCCCAAAGCACTATGGTGGGGCCGGAGAACGAATTACCCTTTCTGGTTCCGGATTTTCTCTGAAGGCAAATACAATTAATTTTGAAAAAAATAAAAAAATTGAGTACAAAATTGAAAATGTTCCAGCCAAAAATTCTGGTGAAATCAGTTTTGTTATTCCAGGCACAGTCAAACCGGGACGGTACGACGTTTCGGTTTCTGTAAATTCTGCAAATATCTTGGCAAAAAATTCTACAAAAACCTCCGATACCCTCCCTTTCATGGTTACCGTCCCGGGAGCAGTTTTACCAACGATTGAAAAAATTGAACCGGCCGAAGCAAAGTTTGGACAAAATATTAAAATTTTGGGTGCGAATTTTACATCGACCGACAACATCTTTACTTCCAATCTCGGCGTTATCGATGGCCTAAAATCTTCAGACGGAAAAACTTTAAATGTTACAGTCCCTTTGCCGGACTATCTTAGTGGAAATAGTTCGCAAATAAAAAAAGCTTGGTTTGGAGAAAAGGACAACTTGTACTGGCCAGTCCGGATTCGGATTGTTAATGTTAACGGTGTAAGCAACGACACAACCGCAGCAAAATTTATTATCAATATATGATTTTCAAAAACGACAACAGTAACGGCAAAACCCGAAAAATAATTTTGTCGATTTTAATTTTTGCGATTGTGGTCGCCGGAGCGTACTCATTTTTTAAATCCGCGAAAGGCGTTCTCGGTCTACCTTTTGGTGGCAAGGTTATGACGGCGATTCCTTGTACTTGTAGTGGCAATTTTTTACTAACGGTTTCACCACCAAAGGGCGGCCAGTTTGTCTATTACTTAGGAACTCAGGCCTATTTGAGTTACAACTTACCTTCCACCGGAGTTTGGGCTCTCGGTTTATACACCCCGGGTGGGATTTGTATGATGTATGCCGGCGTCGGCTGTTCTCCTTTTGGTGCTCCCATCGGCACTGTTACTCAAACGGTCGGTACATCGGTTGCTTTCTAAATTCAGTCAGGATTTATATTTTATTTTTGAATTTCTTCGGCGATTTTTTTCCAATCACCCAGCACAATATCCTCGGCCCTGATTTTTTCAGAAATATTTAAATCGGAAAAAACCTTTAGCACTTTTTCTTTTTCGAAAATTTGGGCCAGATTTGGCACGAGCATTTTTCTTTTGTGAGCGAAGCCGGCTTTGACGACTTCAAAGAATTTTTCTTCAGAAACATTTGTAAAAAAGTTTTTAGAAATATTTTCGATGGCGATTACTGCTGAATCGACGCTTGGTGCTGGGAAAAAACTACCACTTTTTACAACGGTTATTTTGTGCGGCTCACCGTATGCTTTGATACTAATCGAAAGAATACTTCCCTTTTTGTCACTAGCGATTATTCTCTCAACAACTTCTTTTTGAAGGAGTAAAACCATAGACATCGGCTGATTTTCGGCAGCGGTTTCAGATAGAAATTTTTTCAAAAATTGACCGGTGATGTAGTACGGAAGATTGGCAACAATTTTATATCCCCCATGAGTTCTGCTCGGTAAGCCAATTTCATTTGGCAAAATTTCTAAAGCGTCACCCTCGACTATTTTCAATTTTCCTTCAGAAGTTGCTTCCGAAAATTTAACCTCGAGCTCGCTAATGAGAGCGTGATCTTTTTCCACGGCCACTACCTTGGCACCTGACCCAAGCAGAGCCGAGGTTAACACTCCCCGACCTGGTCCGACTTCCAGCACGGTTTCGCCTGCCGAAATTTTTGCCGCGGTAACGATTTTGTGAACCGCCGCTTCGGAAGTTAAGAAATTTTGGCCGAGTGATTTTTTTGGTTGCATGTTTTTAAAAATTTGACGTTCTTATTTATTGCCATTCACGCTAGAACTCAATCGCTCGATCCTCATCTTCGAAAGAGTTATCACTATTGCCCTGAAAATTTCTGGCGACTAGAAATTCTTTTTCGGTATGCTCGGCCGGAATATCATATAAAAATTCCGAAGGTGTGTGCACTTCTTGTTGGCCGAAAATTGTGCGAATTTGCGAATAGCAAAGAAAAAGTTTCATGCGGGCTCGTGTCAAAGCAACGTAAAAAAGTCGGCGTTCTTCTTCGGCTTCGTGCTGACCCAAACTAGCTTCATTGCCCCTTCTGTGTGGAAACAAATCTTGCTCCAACCCAGTGATGAAAACGTAATCAAATTCCAAACCCTTGGCAGAATGAACGGTCATGAGTTTTACCGTTGCCTGTTTTTTGCCGTCGGCATCCGGCGCTTCTTCTTGCGCAGCCAGAGCGGCATCACCCAAAAATGTTTCGATGCTTTCTCCTGGGGCGAGCTCATCGTAGCGTGAAGCAACGGTTACGAGTTCCATCAAGTTTTCCGATCGCTCAACATCCTCCTCGCTTCCCTTTTTAAGCATTTCGCTAAAACCAGTTTCCTTTAAAACGAATCTCAATGTTTCTGAAGCTGAAGCCGTTTTGGCTTTGTGAGAAATTTTGTCGAGCAAGCCAAAAAAGTTGTCGACTTTCGCCCGTGTTGCGGCGGAAATTTTTTCATATTCATTCTGACGTAGTTTTTCTACCGTCGCCTGCCCGATTCCCCGCGGCGGAATATTTATGACCCGACCAATGTCCGTCCACGAATCGCGGTTCAAAGCTGCTCGAACAAAAGACAGAGAGTCTTTAATTTCCTTGCGCTCAAAAAACTTCACGCCGACCATGGAATATGGCAGGCCAAGGGACATAAAAGATTCTTCAAGCATTCGTGACTGGAAATTTGCTCTATATAGAACAGCGATTTCGTCTGGGCTAATCCCCTTCTCGATTAGGTCTAAAGTTTTTCCAGCTACAAATTGAGCTTCTTGAATTTCATTCCAGCCGTCAAAAATTCCGATCTTGTCCCCGACCGCTTTTCTGGTGAATAAATTTTTCTCAATTCGAACTTTATTTTTTCGGATAATTTCATTAGCGGCGTCCAGAATAGTTTTGGTTGAACGATAATTTTCTTCGAGCAAAACTACTTTTGAATTCGGAAAATCTTTTTCGAATCGCAAAATGTTGCCGATGTCCGCGCCACGCCAGGAATAAATATTTTGATCGGCGTCACCAACGACGCAAATGTTTCGATGAGAGTCGCTCAAAAGTCTGGCGATTTTATATTGCACAGTGTTGGTGTCTTGGTACTCATCTATATGAACGTATTTCCAGAGGTTTTGATAATACTGGCGAACGTTTCCATTTTTTGTTAGCAATTGAGCAGTTACGAGCAAAAGATCGTCTAGGTCGAGCGCCTTTTCTTTGGCTAGCGATTTTTCGTATTCAAGCCAGACAGCCGAAACCACTTTTTGAAAATATCCGTTGCCGACTTCTTCGGCATATTGGCTGGCAGTCAGCCCCTTGCTTTTCTCAGCTGAAATCGCATGCATGATTTTTGCCGGATCGTACTGTTTTGGATCGTAACCTTTTAAAGCCAAAGCGTCTTTGATGAGTTTCTTCCCGTCGTTTTTGTCGTAAATAGCAAAGAATCTCGGCAAGCCGAGCTCGCGATGGTTCTGTTTTATGACATGAACGCCGAGGGCGTGGAATGTATTAATGAATGGTCGACTGCCGGCGGCGTAGCTTTTTGCTAGGTCGGCATCGGTCAAACAGAGTTTTTCGACTCTTTCGCGCATTTCCCGGGCAGCTTTATTGGTAAAAGTGATGGCAATGATGCTTTTTGGGTCGACTCCGGACTTAATTAAATGAAAAATTCGGTAAGTAATGGTTTTGGTTTTGCCGGCACCGGCTCCGGCCACGATCAAAACCGGTCCCTCGGTCTGAAGTACCGCTTCTTTTTGCTTTTCATTTAAATCATCGAGAAATTTCTCCATACAACAAGAAACTATAGCATACAAGTCTGGTGTGGTTTAAATTTATGGCTCAACAAGGCCATTTTTTGGGAAAATTCCGCGTTGTAATCGACACTGTCCCCAACTTCTTGTCTTATTCGTTGACCGCCGAACCGGCAGGGGTATAATAGTCGGGTACCAAAATTTGACGGTCAAGAAACGGCTCAGTAGAGCCATATTTTTTTCAAGAAGCCAAATTATCATTAGTTTTAGGCCTATTTCAGAACCTACTCATAAATCTTGCGATTCAGTGGACGGTAAGTCCGAAAAGCACGGTTTCTCAAAAAAATTCAAAATTGTAGCCGGAACCCTGTTTTTCGCAGGTCTGTTTTTGTTTGCGGTGATTTTTCCAGCTTTAAACAAGGCTCACGCTAGCGTTTTCACATTTATTTCAAGTGTTTTTGCGGCCAAAGATTCAGCCGATTCAAAAAATGCCGGAAAGTACAATTCTCAAAACATTTCTCTTCTCGAAGCCCCGCTTAGTTCTAACAATTCTAAATTAGCGGTTGGTGGTGGCGGGATTTCAATAGTAGACAGTAGCGCCCTTGCATCAGAGCCAGAATCAACCGGCGAAGCTCGACCAAGCGACCAGATCAGTGCTTACATCGTCCATGAAGGCGACACTCTTTCTCAAATCGCCAAGATGTTTAA
>CAYMIB010000015.1:0-19455 GCA_964390475.1 uncultured Candidatus Saccharibacteria bacterium
AGTTTTTACTGGTCGGGCATATCCAGGAAGTACGGTTACTTTACTTAAAGATGCCCAGGTGGCCGCCACAACTCGCGCTGATTCTGCGGCAAATTTTGAAATCGATATCTCGAATATTTCGGCCGGTAATTACACATTCAGTCTTTATTCAGAAGATTCACTGGGTATTCGATCAAGCCTGGTGACTTTTCCAGTTGGAATTACGTCTGATGTGACGACCCGGGTCGGCAACATTTTTATTGCTCCAACGATCGCCACGGACAAAAGGCAGGTAAAGCGTGGTAACAACTTGGTAATTTTTGGTCAAAGTGTGCCGTCCTCGGAAATTGTCATTACAGTGAACTCTGAGCAAGAATTTTTCGAACGAACAACCGCTGATGCTTCAGGTACATACCTACTAAATTTTAATACGTCGGTTTTGGAAATGGGCGATCACAGCACTAAACCAAAAGCGGCGTTGGCAAACGAGATTAGCGCCTTTGGCAACGTCGCGCGTTTTGCGGTGGGAACGACTGACATTTTGGCGACCCCAAACACTGGCTCATCCAGAGGGGACTTGAGTGGAGATTCGCGCACAAACCTTGTCGATTTCTCTATCGCCGCGTTTTGGTATAAAAAAACTCTTTCAACTGACATGCTTGAAATGGAAGCTCGGGTCTTAAACGGTGACGGTAAAATTGATCTCGTTGATTTCAGTATCATGGCGTTTAACTGGACAAGCTAATATGAAAAGAATTTTTCTAACTCTTACTTTTATCGCATTGTTCTTAACTTTGGCAATGCCGCACGTGTCTTCTGCGGTCAGTGTTTCAGTTTCTGCGCCCCATGACAGGGTTTTTCAAGGTGAAGAATATGAAGTTGAGGTTCGTATCGACACCGCCGGCGAGTTGGTGAATGCTTTGAGCGGTACTGTTCTTTTTCCAACCTCTTTGTTTGAGTTAAAGGAAATTAATGACGGCAATTCTCAGATTAATTTATGGCTTGAAAGACCAAAGCTCGCAAATCCCGGCGAAATTCAGTTCTCGGGTATAACCCCTGGCGGGCTTATTGGAAACGACCTACTCTTGTTTACTTTTGTTCTTCGGGCCAATGCGTCAGGAGAAGGTATTATAAAAATTGGTGACATCCAAATGCTAAGAAATGATGGCGAGGGCACTCACATTGTTTCTCAGGTCGAATCACTACCGGTTACGGTTACTACAGATCCTCGGGACAAACGAGAGCTGAATGTGGTAGTCGACAACACCCCACCAGAGAGTTTTGTTCCAATCATTGCCTCTGACCCAAATATTTTTAACGGCAAAAAGTTTTTAATTTTCTTCACTCAGGATAAGGGGTCCGGGATCGATCACTATGAGGTAAAAGAAGGTTTTTGGGCGAAATATGCAACTGCCGTGAGCCCCCACGAACTGCATGACCAAAAGGGCAAGAAAAAAATATATGTTAAGGCCGTGGACAGAAGCGGTAATGAGCGGGTTGCAACGGTTAGAGCGGGTGTCAGAAGTCGTTTACCCACACCCCTTGTCCTCACAATTCTTGGTATAATTTTCCTTGTATCGTTCCTCTGGTATAAAAAATGGCGAAAAAAATAATTGCAATATTTTCATTTTCTTTACTGACCTTTTTCCTGATCTTTTTCAGCTTTACTCCTTCTGTTGGTCATGCCGCCGGTTCAAGTCTAACCGTCAGTCAGTCCTCGGGCACATATGAAGTCGGTAAAGATTTTACAGTTTATATAAATGTTTCCGGTGACACCGTGCTCAACGCTGTCTCTGCGAGCATTTTATTTCCTCCAAGTTTATTCGCAGTACAGTCACTTTCCAAAAGCGGTTCAATTTTGAGTTTTTGGGCTACTGAACCGACGGTTACCCCAGCCACCGGTATCGTGCGCTTTGAAGGCGTGGCACTTGGCGGCGCGGCAAGTACCGGCGGCCGACTTATTGCGATTACTGTAAAACCGCTTCAAGCTGGCACAGCCGCTGTTTCGTTTCAGTCTGGTCAGGTGTTGGCAAATGATGGCCAAGGAACTGACATTACTGGCGCAATCACTGGTGCAATGTTTACCATCGTTCCAGCGGTTTCGAAACCAACGCCTACAATACCAACCCCGCCGGCAAGTGAAGAGGAGACCGAAACAGAAAACTCAGAAGTCGTTGTGGTGTCGACTCCTAAACCTCCACAGATCATGTTTGGAAGCAAGTACGGCGAAGAAGCCATTCTCGGAGTATCTGGATATCCTCGCAGTGAATTAATGCTTACATTTGTTGCCTCCGACGGCGCCAAGGTTTATGTTTTTGGTGAATCTGATTCAGATGGTTCATTCCGCGTCGTTGTACCTAGCTCACTTAAGAGTGGTACATACCAGGTCTCTGCTGTTTTGGTCAAAGGCGACGGTACGAGCACAGATCCTTCAAACTCAATTGTTGTAGAGATCGGTAATCTGTTCACTGACGCAAGCTTCGCAGTTTGGATCATCGTTGTTCTATTCGCACTGCTTGCTGTGTATTTCGCGATCTTGAGCCATTCAAGGGTCGGTCAAAAGCGAAATTTGAGTCGAGTCATGCGCCAACATATCGATGACGCCGAACAAATGGCCGACAAAGCCTTCGGTATGCTTCGAAGCGCAATCCACGATCTTGAAAAAGAAAAGGTTAGTTCAAGTAGTCGCCGCAAAATCTCAAGTATCGAAAAGAGTGTTGACGCCGCACAAAAAGTAGTTGAAAAGAAGATAAAAAATATAAGCGCTGAGTAAGTTGCATGGAACAGAACGTAGAAGACAGACAGAGTAGGTTGAAATAATCCGGACGAACGTGAAAAAGATAATTACCACACTTTCCATACACCTCCTTGTCGTGGGCGCGATATTTTTTTACATAAACCGAGATGTGCTAATTCCTGAGCCGCGGGTTGCTAGTTCGGTTGCCGCGGTTACCACGGTTGCCGTAAACGAGCCCGTGTCGCAAACCGCGCAGGTTGTGGAAGTGGTAAAAAAACCCACACTTGAGACTCAACCTGAAGGGGTGGACACAAAAACAGAAAACACGTTAGTCATCGGACAGACGGTTGAAGGTCGAGACATTGTGGCGCATCGGTTTGGTGATGGTGAGCGAGAGCTTGTGTTTGTCGGTGGCATCCACGGTGGTTATGATTTTGAAACTGTCCTCATCGCCGAAGAATTAATCCAGCATTTAAAAAATAATCCAGGCGCCATTCCGCCCCAAGCTCGGGTGACGGTGATTCCGACCCTTAACGTCGATGGTTTGTATAAAGATTCGGAAGTGGCCGGCAGGTTTAACGCTCGTGAAGTTGATCTCAATCGCAACTTTGACTGCGACTGGCAGGCGGAAGCGACGTGGGAAGGGAAGGCCGTCAGTGGCGGTAGTTCAACTTTTTCTGAACCAGAAAGTGCGGCCTTCAAAACATATATTGAAACTGCAAAACCAGACGCGGTGTTTGTTTGGTACGGCGGCGCTGGCGGCGTTTTTGCTTCGAGTTGCCACAACGATGTGTTGCCGGAAACTACCAAACTCACCACTCTTTTTGCCAAGGCATCGGGCTACAGGGCTTACACTGACTATAATTTTTACGAAGTGACGGGTGACATGGTGAATTGGCTCGCCAAGGTAAACATCCCAGCGATAAGCATTGTCGTTCCAAGATCAAGCGAAACTGACTGGCAGAAAAACTGGCTAGGAATAGAGGGGGTTTTGGAAACGTATCGGGAGGAGTACTAGAAAAGGCCGATAAATTCAGTATAATAGGCATTTGCAGAGAATAATAAAGAATAATATTGGGAGATCGTCTAATGGTAGGACGGGGAGCTTTGGACTCCCAAATTTTGGTTCGATTCCAAGTCTCCCAGCAAAAAAGTTTTAAGGTCACTTAGTTTGCTACTATATACGCATGTCACTCACCAAACCACAGCGTATAGTTTTGATTTTTACTGCCCTGTACATCATCATCGGCGGTTTTTATTTTCTTCAGGATTCGAATCTTGAATTCGTCATTTATGTTGGCGTGATCGTTGCGGTGTTCGCTGTGCTGTTTGGAACGCTCAAGACGACAAAGTTTCCGACATATATTCTTTGGCTCATTTCGATTTGGGGGCTGATGCATATTTTGGGTGGCTCGGTGCAGACGCCGGACGGTGTATTGTTTGCCTATCGCATCCATCCATTTCTCGACCTCGGCGGTGACTTTTACATTCTCAAATATGATCAGGTTGTACACGGCTATCTCTATGGAGTGATGGCGCTCGTGTTTGTGCACCTCATTCGCGTGCCGCTTCGAGCCAGTGGTCCGGCTTGGATTGTGTTTCTCACGGCGATCATGGCTTCGATGGGGGTGAGCGCAATGAATGAAATCATGGAATTTTTTATTGCCGTAACTTTGGAGCGAAACGGCGTTGGTGGTTATGAAAATGCAATGCTCGACCTCGTGTTTAACTGCGCAGGTGCGATTGTTGCACCGGTGATATTACTGGTTAGTGAACGTCTACCAAATAAATCATAATGTTCAAATCAAAAGACCTTAAAATCGAAAAAACTGTTTATTTTGTCCGGCATGGGCAAAGTGAAGCTAACGTCGAGCGGGTTTACCAGTCGCCAGACTCGCCACTGAATGCTGAGGGTAAAAAGCAGGCCGGTTTAATCGCCGAAAGAGTTTCAAAAATTTCATTTGAAACACTGATCGCCAGTCCTTGGCCTCGGGCTAAAGAAACGGCCGAAATAATCGGTGCAGTAGTGGGCAAGAAACCGGAATTTTCGGATTTATTTATTGAAAGCTGTCGGCCAACGGTCACAAATGGAAAACCATTTGGAGACAAAGAAGCCGACGCGCTTTGGCGAGAGTGGGATAAAAGTCGCTACGTTCAAGGTCTGCGGGTTTTAGACGGCGACAATTTTGATGATTTGGTTGAACGGGCTGATAGGGCATTGGAATTTCTAAAAAATAGGCCGGAAAAAGATATGGTCGTTGTAACTCACGGTTATTTTTTGCGGGTAATTCTTGCTCGAGTTTTGCTGGGAAATTCTCTAACAGGCGATGTACTCAAAGATTTCATTCGGAAAACGGTCACAGAAAACACCGGCTTGACTGTCCTGAAATATCAAGCTGGTTTCGAAGAAGGTTACGATTGGCGGCTTTGGGTGTATAACGATCATGCGCATCTGGGGTAGAAACTGATTTTCTGGTCTACCATTGACATTTTTACTATATGATTTATTATATTGGCAGACCGAAAACCCCGTAAGAAGGAGGTAGTTAATGAAGAAGGTTGATCGTAAGTCTTCCGAAGTTCTGTCTGCACTTGCCACCGCCCCGGTATTCAAAAAGCAGGGTCGGGTCCAGGGGCGACCAGCCGTGGAAGACGAAGAGGTCGTCACCAAACTCGCGAACGGAGCTGAGGAGACGAAGAACACTGCCAAGGCTGGCGCTTGGGTTATGACTAACCCGTCCGGCGAGCAGTACATCATCAGCGAGCAGAAGTTCCTTGCCAGGTACGAAGCTGTCGATGGTGAGCCCGGCGTCTATCAGGCCAAGGGGCACTGTCGGGCCGTTAGGAACCCGTTCGGTGAGTCGATTGAGATCATGGCCTCCTGGGGTCAACCTCAGACTGGTGACGAGAACTGCCTGTTCGCCGACACCTGCGATGCCGAGGGGAACAACATGGGAGGTGAGCCGTATCTCATCGACAGCAAGGCTTTCGAAGAGACCTACAAACCCGTCTAGTAGCGTTCTTTTTTCATCAACACAAAGGGCCACCATTCAACAGAATGTGTGGCTCTTTCTTTTTAATAAAAAACCCCGCCAGGGTTAGCTGGCGGGGGAATGAAAATGGCATCAAAAAACATTTTGAGATTACTACGGGACCTCAATCCAGGTGTAGTAGTTTGTTTTATCCTCCTGACACTCAATGTAACCCTCGCTCTTGAAAAGGTGTTGAGGCAAGAAGACCTCGAACACATTCATTACGTAACGAGTCATGAGGCCTGGAAACGACTGCGATGAAACGGGCCCTTTGATGATGGATGGCTTCGGTGTTAGTGCGAGTCTCTCTGTAATTTTGAGCTCTTCACGAAGCGCTCGGTATGCCGCTTCGACTGCCGACTCATCAGGCCTCATCTTCTCGCCGATACTGGTCTCAAGTTCACGGCGTTTCTCACGACCATCTTTGAAGACCTGCTTGTCTTCCTTCAGTCGCCAAGTGCGTTTGCCGTCAGTGCTGTAAACCACCAAAACCGCACCCTCGGCCGAACGAAGAAGATTACCGTTTTCCTCGACGACAGTCGCTTCGCCACTTTGTACTTCTGAGAGTAGATGGTTAAAGTTTTTAGCTTCGCCAACACCCCACTCATTGAGAGGAATATTGTGAGCCTGTAACAGTGCCAGAAGCTCTTGTTCTTGCATTTGTGTGCTCCTTTTGTTTGTTCTGGTTGCAATACTATCTAAAAATTGAAGGAAGGCAATACAGGATCTAAATCTGTTAGAATGAATGCAAATGAAAAACCGCCCATTACCTAAAGGATCCGTATTTCACTCAGAACATGCCGAAAAAGTTTTTGATGGTATTCGTTTTGATGTTTATCAGTGGAAACAAAAGCAATTTGATGGATCAGAACATGTTTTTGAAACTGTTCGACGAACAGACAATGTGTTTGTATTGCCGGTTATCGGGGACGAACTAGTGGTTGTGAAAGAAGAACAGCCACACTGGGAAAAAGCTGGTCTTAATGTGGTTACCGGCATGCTCGAAGAAGGCGAAGGAGTGCTTGAGGGCGCGAGGCGAGAGCTTGAGGAAGAAACTGGTCTGATGTTTGATAATTTTTATCTAGTTCACATGGAGCAACCAAATCCTTCAGCAGAATGGGTTTCTTATACGGTTGTTGCGACAGGCCACGCTGGGCAAACACGCGACAAAAAGCTGGATGCTGGTGAAAAGAACCAGGTGCTCCGAATGTCGATCGACGAATATCTTCAGACGGTTCGAGCTTTGGGCTTCATATACCGCCAACGTTTTGCCGAAGATTTTTTAATCATGAACAAAGAACAGGAATTCAGAAACATCCTCAAAAATCCGTCCCAGTATGCTCTTCCTGTCCAGGTGGACGAAACTTAAATAGAATATAAGTAATAAAATCCTATGGCTTTTCTCCTTTTCCCCGGCAGACATCTTTTGAACACGGCGTTTCAGAAAAAATATCTCGACAAGATTTTGTCGCTTTCGGTTGGCGAGATGGATATTGTTGGTACTTCCGCTCTTAAAAAAGAAGACAAAGTTACTGAGATTATTTTTGCGGTTACCTCAGCTAATCAAGCCAATTCTCGTTACAATCCAGTGCCTTTCTGGGCGAGGGTGGTGGCAATCGATCGGTTTGCGCGGGCGCTCAAGGATCATTTTGGTGTGCCGTACAGAATTATCGGCATCCCGCATTATCCGCCAAGTGACCGCTATGTTGAGGTCCTGCTGAAAGAAATTCAAGAAAATACGTATGACCGACTCAACCTGACGCCGAAAAACACCTTGGTTTTGTGCTCAACACCTCCTCTTATTGAAGCCTATAATGCTCATGGTTTTGGGGTGTTGCCAGCCGAATATGACATGGTGAATAAAAAATTTACGGCCCAGTCTC
Source organism: uncultured Candidatus Saccharibacteria bacterium (assembly GCA_964390475.1). Taxonomy (GTDB): domain Bacteria; phylum Patescibacteriota; class Minisyncoccia; order Phycocordibacterales; family DATGWK01; genus JAHFLV01. The sequence continues at coordinate 7,632 of CAYMIB010000015.1, forward strand.
CGGTCGACATGGTCCGGCAGTTTTCTGAGTCTGAAAAGGGAACACTGACTGCGATTTTGGATCAAGCGTCAGAGGCAACAGTTGAAACCTGGAAGGATTTTCCAGAAATTCCAGAAACTATCCGTCGCATTTGGCGCGATCCGCTCCTGACCGAGTCGGGTAGTCTCACGTCCGAGCGCAATTATTCTACCTATGCAGTTGGCATGGGGCATACAGAACTCATTAATTTGAAGTACAAAGATATTAAAGATGTTGTTGTTTCGGGAAAAATCGTCGATGAAGGTTGTGCTGACGGTGCGCTTATTACCCAACTCGCTAAAGATTTTCCTGATTCAGACATTATTGGTATTGAAATTACGAGCGAATTTATGGCTCGCTGCCTCGAACGGCAAAGGGCTGGGGAATTCGGTGGCACATTTGTTCATTTTCATCAGAGGAATCTTTTTGATTCGATTTTTGAGGACAATTCGATCAACTCAACAATTTGCAATTCAACGACACATGAAATTTGGTCGTATGGTGAGCAGCTCAAAAGCCTTTCTGGATATATAGAGAAAAAATACAAGCAGCTTTGTCCAGGCGGCCGGTTGATCATCCGTGACGTTGTTGGACCGGAAGATAAGGATAAGGAAGTTTGGCTTCGAGCAAACAATACAGACGGCAACAATGAAGACATTTTTAAAGATTTCGATTCGCCGCAGGAGCTCGGAGCGCATCTCGCAAAGCTTTCGACCCATGCTCGATTTAAGCGCTTTGCCAAAGACTTTTTGGCTGAAATGAGGCAATCTGGTCGCAGGGATTCAGACACCGAAGTTTTATATAAAGAAGAAATTGTCGACAATGTTTCGTATTTTGTGTTGCCGCTCAAACACGCAGTTGAGTTCATGAGCCGAAAAGACTATGTCGATAACTGGAAGAGTGAACTTAATGAAGAATTCACTTTTTTCAGCTTCAAAGATTGGAAAAAGTTTCTTACCAAGCGAGGATTTAATATTATTGAGAACCCAAATCAGCCAACTCAATCTTCACGGGTCTATACTAACGAATGGATCGTAGAAAATCGCTTTAAAGGCAAGACTGACTTGTTTATGAAAAAGGGCAAAAAACTTTTGCCGCTTGAATATCCGCCAACAAATATCGTTTTGATTGCCGAAAAACCCACTTCTTAGCGCGAGTTACGGTTCTCGTTATCGCTGTACAAATTTTTTTCCAAAATATACGAGACCACGGAAGGGGAAAGGAATTCGCTCGATTTTGTTGAATCCTGTATATGATTTCTAATAAATGTGCTCGACATGTCGATGAGCTCCGAGGTGTCTTCGATGAAAATGCTATGAGGCGGTAAGTCCGAAGTAGCCAATCTCTGCTCAAAACCTTTTCTATAACAGACGATAAAATTTGTTGTATTCCAGACCTCTTCTCCACGTACCCATTTTGTTTTGATCTCCGGGACGATGTCTGAACCGATCAAAAAATGAAATTTGCAATCAGGGTGCAGTTTTTCGAGTTCGGCTTTTGTTTCGAACGTCGTGGTCTGTTTATTCCGGTCAAGCTCATATCGCAAGATTTTGATAGGGACTTTCGACTGGTCGAACCAGTCTTTTACCATGAGTGAAACCATGCGGAACCGATCTTCGCCCGAGATCGAGATTTTCTTATCTTTTCGGTCTGCAGATGGAATAAACCAAACTTCGTTACATGGAACGTGTTCGGCCGCTTTTTTCACAATGGCCGCATGGCCGATGTGGGGCGGGTTGAAACTGCCGCCAAAAACGATTATTTGTTTTGATTGAGTTCTTTGAGCCATAATTCGACTGCGGCGTCTGATGGCATACGCCAATCTCCACGTGGAGAAAGGGCAACAGAACCAACCTTTGGACCATCGCTCATCACTGACCGCTTCCACTGATTACTGAAGAATCGTTTTATAAATACGGTTAGCCACCTTTTGATTTCGTTCGGGCTGTATTTATTTTTGTATGCATATGAGGCCAAATATAGAATTTTCTTTGGTTCAGAACCCCAACGGACAAAATGATAAAGGAAGAAGTCATGAAGTTCGTATGGGCCGATAATGTCTTCGGTTTTCTGAGTAATCTTCCCGGCCTTGTGGCTTTTGAGTTCTGGAGAAACCGGAGTGTCGAGAATGTCTTTCAAGACGGTAGCGGCGCGGTCGTCGGTGGTTTCGATTGCGCAGGCAATAACGTGTCTCACAAGGGTTTTCGGCACACTGCAATTCACATTGTAGTGTGAAATATGATCGCCATTAAATGTTGCCCAGCCAAGAGCGATTTCCGATAGGTCACCTGTACCGATCACTAAAGCTCGAACCTGATTGGCTTTATTCATGAGAATCATTGTGCGGTAACGCGCTTGAACGTTTTCAAACGTTACATCTTCAGTTTTTCCGTTGTGGCCGATATCTTCAAACTGTTGTTTCGAACCTTTGGTGATATCGACTTCTTCAAGTGAAAGACCGTACGCTTTTGCTAGTTTGTGAGCGTTTGATTTTGTGGTTTTAGTTGTGCCAAAACCAGGCATGGTCAGAGCGTGAATATTTTTCAGTGAAAGACCAAGTTTTTTGAAGGCCTCAATGGTGACCAAAAGAGCGAGTGTTGAATCAAGACCACCAGAAAGGCCAATGACCGCATGAGTAATTCCGGTATGAGCGAGGCGGGTGGTAAGGCCGGCAACTTGAATTCCAAAAACTTCTTTGGCCACTCGTTGTCGGTCGCTATCCGCAGATGGCAAAAATGGGTTCTGGGCGAGTGGTCGGAGAATTTCTTGTTCTTGATCCTTTTTGTTTCCTTTATTTTGACCCGCCTCAAAGTTTGGGAGAAGGACGGTGCGATAAGCAATGTCGAGATTTTTTGCACTGTCGACAAAGCTGGTGGTGCGAATTCGATCAACCTCGCAATGATCAATGTCAATGTCGCCAAATACAATTTGATTTTCGTGCGAAAGGGGCTCAGATTCTGCGATCAAATGACCGTTGTCTGCGATCAGGGCATGACCGGAGAACACGAGATCAGTTGTTGATTCGTATGGACCAGAAGATGTGTACACATAGCCGGAAATTGTTCGCGCGGACTGATTTGAAACTAGTTCACGACGGTATGCTGATTTCCCGACGAGTTGGTTTGAGGCCGAAAGATTGGCGATGATGTTTGCTCCAGCGATGGCGTGAAATGAGCTTGGTGGAATCGGCCCCCATAGATCCTCACAGATTTCAGCGGCAAAAGTCACCTTACCATCCTCGGTTTTTAAAAGGATGTCGGTGCCGACCGGTACGGTTTCTCTGTTCAAGTTACAGTTATTGACCGAAAGGTCTTCAGCGGCAGAAAACCAACGTTCTTCGTAAAACTCTTTGTATCCTGGCAAATAAGTCTTTGGAATGACCGCAAGGATTTTTCCTTTATAAAAAGCGATTGCCGTGTTGAAGTGACGACCGTCAATAACAAGGGGAGCGCCGACGAGTATGAGCGCTGGGTTATTTTTAAGTTTGTCCGCGAGCACAGCAAGAGCTGGTGGAACTTCTTTCCAAATAATTTCTTGATGAAATAAATCACCGAGAGTGTAACCAGTGAGAGCGAGTTCAGGGAAGACGATAAAAGAGGCACCACCCTTAGCCGCTTCGGTAGTGGTTTTAACTATTTCTTGTGTATTAAAATGAATGTCACCAACCTTGAGCTTCGGTACGACTGCAGCGACCCGAACGAGCCCGTATGAATAATTTTTATCCTTTTGTGTTTCAGCTTGCATGTTTTTAGTGTATATTATACACTATGTATAGTAAATGGTGTTTGATATAAAGTCAACCATCTCAGTTCTTTCAAAACACAGCCGTTTCCAACGAAAAGGAGGAAATATGAACAGTGTATCCGATCTTGTCGACCATGTACGCACGGCCTCGACACGTTTTGTTCCGCCAGTGCAGTCGCTTCTCGACATCGACTTTTACAAGTTCACGATGGGGCAGGCGATTTACGACGAGTATAACGACGTTGAAGTGGTTTTTAAGCTCATTGTTCGGGATCAGAATATCCCAGTTGGGCGGATTGTACCGGAGCATGAGCTTCGGCAAAGTCTCGACCACGCTCGAAGTCTGATGCTCCGTCCTACAGACTTGTACTACTTACGTGGTATGAATCTCTACCAGAACAACATGTTCAACGAGTCCTATCTCGGATTCCTTCGGGAATTCCGGTTGCCGCCGTACGTGCTCAAATACGACGGTGACAACATCGAACTCACGTTCCGTGGTCGCTGGTGCGAAGTCACTATGTGGGAGACAATTGCGCTTGCGATTGTTTCCGAGCTCTATTACCGAGCACTGATGAAAGGCATGTCAGCACTCGAACTTCAGATTCTCTACGGCCGAGCCATTAGCAAGATCGCTGAGAAGTTCGAGAAGCTTCTGCATCATCCGCGGATTCGATTCGCAGATTTCGGTCAGAGGCGGCGTCATAGCTTTCTCTGGCAGGAATGGGTGATCGGTGCAGCGACAGAGCTCATGGGTAAGCAGTTTGTGGGTGCGTCCAATACGTGGATGGCATTCCATCATGATTTGTCGCCCATCGGCACGAATGCCCACGAAATGCCAATGGTTGTCGTCGCACTTGCGCCCGATAATGAAAAAATCACGGCACAGTATGAGGTACTCAGGGCTTGGCAGGGAACTTACGGGCAAGGTCTTCAGATCTGTCTGCCCGATACGTATGGCACCGAGCAGTTTTTCAGGAATGCTCCGCACTGGGTTTCTGACTGGAAAGGATTCAGGCAGGATTCCGGTGACCCGGTGACACAGATCAGGCGCTACATAGATTGGCTCAAGGGGCGCTACATTGATCCGAAGACCAAGCTCGCCATTCCTTCGGACGGCCTCGATGTTGACACAATGATCGAGATTGACAATGCGGTTGGTGACGAGGTCGGATTGTCATTTGGTTGGGGTTCGCTTCTGACCAATGATTTCCGTGATTGTCACCCGAATCCGCTTTTCCGACCGTTCTCGATGGTCTGCAAAGTGGTCGAGGCAAATGGTCGGCCTTGCGTTAAGCTCTCTGATAATATCGGCAAGGCCACTGGCCCGGCTGAAGAGATTGCTCGCTACGTCGATATCTTCGGTTCTAAGGGTCGTATCGATCAGGAAGTGGTTGTGTGATTCTTTTTCAAACCAACAACAAACCCCCGCATATGTGGGGGTTTTTCTATTGTTGTGATTGTTAATCTTTTTTCCAGGCCCTATTTAGATGAACTTCTTAAACTCAATCAACTTTCGAGTCTTGAATTCATAGAGTCGGGCAGGGCGCTGACGGCCACCTTTACGCATTTCTTTGGTGGCGGAAATGAGATCAAGTTGGAGGTATTTTTTCTGGAAATTTCTTTTGTCGAGTTTTCGATTGTGCACAACTTCGTAGGCTTTCTGGAGCTGAGCGAGAGTAAAAAGACGAGGAAGAAGGGAATAAGCGGCGTTAGTGTATTCAAGTTTTGACTGAAGGCGTTTGATGGAGTAATTAATGATGTCTTTGTGATCAAAAGCCAAATGGAGTTTTGTAGCCCGCTGAATTGAAACAAAATGCGGGTTTTGACTGAGGTCAGTTTCCAGAATTTTAATTTCTTCTCGTGGCGTAACGGCAAAATAGGTGACGCTGAAGATTTGACCACGAGGATCGCGGTTGGGAGCATCAAATGTGTAGAGCTGTTCGAGATAATCGCTTTCAACGCCGGCTTTGTTTTTCAAAATTCGAAGCGCAGTGTCGCGGGTTGTTTCTCCTGGACGAACAAAGCCACCTGGTAGGGCAGGGGAATTTTTAAATGGTTCATCAGCGCGGTCGATAAGAAGGATTTTTAGCTCATCGTCTTCAATGGTAAAGAGCACCACGTCGACGGTGACTGAAATATTGAATACCTCTTTCTTCTTTTTCATCCCGTTATTATAAACTATAGTTGATTTAGTGTAAAGTTGACACAAAATAGCCCATTAGTATATAGTGTATTTAGAACACTAAATGGTAGGTTCGTTGAAAACTGAATAGTTAGTTAAAAGAATTAAAAGCCTTACAAAAAGGAGTGCGTATGGAATTCCAAATCGCTGGTGGGTCGGTACCTGGCACTGATCACACCAAACCTGGGAAACCGGGTTGGATAAACAATCAGGACGCATTTCATTGGCGTCAAACTGACGATTGCCTCGTGGTGGTTGTCTCTGATGGCTGTGGTAGCAGTATGCACAGCGAATTTGGTGCAGTCATGGCGACAAAAATACTCGCCAACATGCTCATCGAAGCAGCGGAAGCGAATCATCGCTCTGGTGGTAAGGTCGGAATCAGCTGGGACAGGATACGAAAAAGTTTCCTCGCTCACGTTACTGTTCTTGCCGAAAACATGGGAGGAAGTTTCTCCCAGACGATCAATGATCATTTTCTGTTCACGATCGTCGGGACGGTAATCACCCCTCAGAAAACATTTCGGTTTTCGATTGGTGATGGAGTCTTTGTGGTAAATGGGACTGTGATCAATTTGGGTCCGTTCCCAAACAATCAGCCACCATACGTTGTCTACAACCTCGTTGAATCAAATCTTCAAAGTACTCAGCCGGAACTTCTTCGGTTCAAGGTTGAGGAGATTGATACGAGTCTACTCAACAGTTTGGTCATTGGTACTGATGGTGTTCTTGATCTCATTGCTCTCAAGGATGAGCACACGACACATCGTGGTAATGGCGAGTCGGAAGTTGTAGGAGACATAAGCCAGTTTTGGCTGACTGACTCCTACTTCAAAAATGCCGACATGGTTCGCCGTCGTTTGGCGGTGATCAACAAAGAGATTGCTGAAGTAGTAGGCCAAAACACTGCACGTGTTAAAGGAGGGCCGCTGCCTGATGACACGACATTGGTTGTGATCAGGCGAAAACCAACCGCATAAAAGGGAGGAAACATGCTCGCCGAAGTTTACATTGGCCCTGTTCAAAAGAGATTTCGGCCCGATCCGTCTTTGTCGATTGGCAAGGGCGGGGAGGCCGACATCTTCGACACTGGAGACGGGCGGGTGCTGAAGCTTTTCAAGCCTCAAGATCATCCCGATCTCCAAGGAATGCCTACAGAACAAGACGCTGCTCGGAAGCGTATTGAGGAGCATCAGAAAAAGCTTCTTGCGTTTCCTACAGGTCTTCCGTCTCAGATTGTTGCTCCAGTGGAGCTTGCATACTTGAAAGATGGAAGTGTTGCCGGATACACCATGCCGTTTAAAAGCGGCGCTGAGGTGATCTTGCGATATAGCGAAGTTGTCTACAGACGCGGTATCACGGATGACGTGGTGACTCGGATCTTCAAAGGTCTTCACTCAACACTTCATGCTGTTCATGACAAAGGAGTTATCATTGGTGATTTCAACGATCTCAATGTTCTTGTAAAAGAGGACGAAGCGTTCATCATCGATGCTGACAGTGCTCAGTTTGGTCGGTTCTTGTGTCGGGTTTTCACGGAGCGATTCGTGGATCCTCTGCACTGTGATCCACAGGCTGACAAGTTACTTCTCAAAAGGCCACACACCGAAAGTTCAGATTGGTATGCGTTCGCAGTCATGCTTATGCAAACTCTGCTCTGTCTTGCGGGTGGTCCGTACGGAGGAGTCTACAAACCGAAGGAAGTTTCGAAGCGAATTGGGCATAGCTCAAGGCCGCTTCAACGGATTACGGTATTCCATCCGGATGTCCGGTATCCAAAGCCATCTCGGCACTTCGATGCACTACCAGATTCATTGCTTCAGTTTTTCCATCAGACGTTTGTGCGTGATAAGCGGGACACAATCCCAGCAAGTTTGCTCGATCTTCATTGGACGACCTGTAGCAAGTGCAGCATGCTTCATGCACGTGGACTCTGTCCACACTGTCATGCTGCGTCGCCGCATATGGTGAAAATGGTTTCTACAGGAAAGGTTTCGGCAGAAAAAATCTTCCGGACCGAAGGGCAAATCCTTCACGCAGCTTCTCAAGAAAACACTTTGCGATGGCTGTATCATCATGCCGGCACATATCGCCGGGAAGATAATTCGGTTGTCGTGAAAGCACCTCTCGAGGCACATGCCCGATTCCGCATCATGAGCAAAGACACGGTGATCGCTGGTGGCAATCAAGCATTGGTGTTCACTCCGGGCGTTCAAAGTCCGCACAGATTCATTGTCGACACCTTCGGGTCGTTGCCAGTGGTTGATGCGAACGAGCGTCATGTGTTTTGGGCTCAGGGCGGCACGCTCAAGCGAACGTCTGACCTCGGCCACACATTTCAAGAATCAATTGGTGATGTGTTGCGCCAGCAGACATTGTTCTGGGTTGGACAGCATATCGGCTTTGGTTTCTATCGTGCTGGTGGCATCAGTCAATGCTTCATCTTCAATCCAAAAAAGCGGGGAATCAACAACAGTCTGAGTCTTCAGCCATTCAAAGGTCAACTCATCGACTCAACGTGTTTCTTCGGAAAAGACAAGGTTTGGTTTTTGGTTTCGAACCGCGTAAGCGGCAAGACAATCAATTCTTGCTACCTGATTCGTCATGATGGTTCAGTTGAGGCTTCGGCCGAGACTGAGGCGCATGATGGGTCATGGCTCGGAACGATTCGTGGCAAGTGCGTCGTGGGAGATTTTCTTCTCGGCGTCACTGATGACGGACTGGTTCGAGTCAAAGGAGCTGGCGGGAGTCTTGGAGTTGAGAAAGAGTTTCCAGACTCTGCTCAATTCGTCGATACCGATCAGCAGTTGTTTATTGATAAGACCGGTCTCATGGTCGTCGGACACCAGGAAATCTGGCGTCTCAAGATCACGTAAACAGAGTTTTTGGTCGGAATGTCTGATCAAGCTCTGTGACACACACGGAACGAAAGTTCCAAAGAAAGGAAAAGTCATGACCGCAACACGCACAAACTCAGGAAATCTCCGCACTCGCACTGCCCAGTCACCGACGTCTTTGTTCCCGTCGTTCTACGACCCGAGCAAGGCCTCGAGCTGGGACTACTCGCCCAATCACCGTGAATTGTTCAAGGCGGCAAAATCGTTCCGCGAACAACACGGGATCAGGGCCGCAGGAAATGATCGCTTCAGGAACCATCTGCTTCTCATCGATGTTCAGCGCGACTTCTGTTTTCCTGAAGGCACACTTTTTGTCGGTGGTCGCAGTGGTACTGGCGCCATCGATGACAGCCGGCGAACTGCCGAGTTCATCTACAACAACATGGGCGTGATCACCGAGATCACTCCGACCATGGACACCCATTTCCCGTTCCAGATCTTCTTTCCGTCGTTTTGGAACGACGAGAACGGTAATCCGCTTCTGCCGCACGATCAGATCGACGGCGAACTGACGATCATTCGCGAGCGAAAGCCAGCAGGAAAGGCTTCGGTCAATCCGGCCGTTGCTGGGTTCATTGTGAATGGCAACTACAACTGGATCCAGGCATTTGCAGCTCACTATTGCAAGAGCCTGGCCGACGGTGGTCGCTACATGCTCTACATTTGGCCCGAACACTGCATGATCGGCTCTGTCGGTCATGCGCTCGTCGGCGTTGTCGACGAGGCCCGCATGTTCCATGCGTATGTCCGGAACATTCAGAGCACAGTCGAAGTGAAGGGTGGCAATCCTTTGACGGAGAATTACTCTGTCTTGGCCCCCGAGGTTCTCATGCGCCAGGATGGCGAGACGCTTGCCTCGATGAACACCAGGTTCCTCGAGAAGCTCATGGATGCTGACCGGCTCATCATTGCTGGTCAGGCAGCCAGTCACTGCGTCAAGTCGACGATTGATCACATTCTCGAACACATTCTTACCAACGATGCGACACTTGCCAAGAAGATCTACATCCTTCGCAACTGCACTTCGGCTGTCGCCGTTCCGGACGGTAAGGGTGGTTTCTTTGTTGATTTCACGCCCCAGGCAGAGGATGCGCTCAAGCGCTATGCTGCCGCCGGCATGAACATCGTCGATTCCACCACTCCGATCGCAAACTGGTAAACACTCGTGTGTTGGCCAGTCGAACTGAAACTCAAACCTTACACAAAACAGGAAGGAAGTTCCCATGACACAAAGCTCAAGTTCTGGTTCGAGCGTTGCATCACTGCTTGCGGGCGCTCAGAGTGATGGTCTCTTGTCGCAGAAAGCGATGAGCGCTATCAACATCGTCGATATCGGCGAGCAAATCCAAGCAGGGATTGGCGTCGATGTCAGTGACGTTCAGGCGTCGGAGGTGGTACTTGTTACCATCTTGATCGACGACTCGGGTTCAATTCGTTACGTTGCAGGCAATGCCGCAGCGGTGCGAGAAGGTCATAACCTGGTGCTTGATGCGCTCGACGCCTCCAAGCAGCAGGCGGGCATTCTCACTCACACGCGGTATCTCAACGGACACGTCTTGTTTCCCTACGTTGTCCTCAAACAGGCGACTCGTATGGATCAACAGAACTACAACCCAAACGGCGGAACGCCGCTCTACGACCAGGCTGTAGTAACCTTTGCAACAGTCATCGCCAAGGCGCAGTCCTTCGAAGACAACGGCGTGCCGTGTCGCACAGTCACGCTCATTGTTACCGATGGTAATGATGAGGGATCGAGAGCTCAACGAGCTGATACGGTCAAGGCGATTGTCGAGAGCATGCTCAAGACCGAGAATCACATCATCGCTGCCATGGGCATCAGTGACGGCTATACCGATTTCGACAAGGTGTTTGCCGAAATGGGGATCCCGTCTGAATGGAGGCTTACTACCGGAAACAACGCAAGTGAAATCCGGAAAGCTTTCAATGTTTTCAGTCAGTCGGCGGTTCGAGCGAGCCAAAGCGGCGCCTCGTTCAGTCAGACGGCAGCTGGTGGTTTCGGTGCCCCGTAAGGTCTACTAACTATTCAACAAGTTCTTTCGGTTCTTAGTTCTTTAAGTTCACCACAGGGGATTGCTTCGGCAACCCCTGTTTTTTTATTGTATCTACCCCATTGACCTCAGATTTGAGGGGTTTAGAATGAAGATGTATGGGTTGAATTTTTTAACCCCTTCTTAATAAATAATTTAAACCACATATGCTTATAACAATCGCAATAGTTTTGTTGGTCTTGTGGCTTTTGGGAGTTGTTGGTGTATATACTATTGGTTGGTTTATCCACGTTCTTCTTGTCGTTGCTATTATTATGTTTTTGATAAGGGTCATTCAAGGACGAAACCCGATCAGCTAAATTTATGGAAAACATTATTGTTACAAATCAGGACGCGTTCTGTGCTCTATGGATGATCGGTTGGTTGTTTTCCATCGGTTACTTGCACCTCAGTTTTTGGAAAGGAGTTTTGGGTCTCATTATCTGGCCGTATTACCTCGGAAAGCATTTCAAGAAACCGACTGTTTAGTTTTTCGGGATAAAGACAGTTTGTTATGAAAAAAATCCTAATAATTTTAGGTTTGCTAGTCTTGGCGGTTATCGCTGTCATGGTTTTTTATCCGTCCAAAGAAATTGACCCAACTACGGTCTTGTCTTTTGAAGACTGCGTTGCGGCCGGCTATCCGGTCATGGAAAGTTATCCTCGTCAATGTAGAACTCCTGACGGTCGAACTTTTGCCGAAGAAATTCAGGAGACAATCACTTATATAAATTCTTCAGCAGATTTGATCGTCGTCGACAACCCATTTCCAGGAGCCGTGACCGGAAAAAGTTTTTCAGTTATCGGCCGGGCTCGCGGCAATTGGTTTTTCGAAGCTTCTTTCCCGATAAAAGTTTTAGATTCAAATGGTCAACAGATAGCGATTGCTGTTGCCCAAGCCGAAGGCGAATGGATGACGACTGATTTTGTGC
>CAYMIB010000016.1:0-3154 GCA_964390475.1 uncultured Candidatus Saccharibacteria bacterium
TGTGTAAAAAGTGCCATACCTTTTACTATAAAAGTTTGTGGCATTTCGAAAACCCTTCAGTTGTCGAGGAAACTAACGAAGTAGAAATTCCTGTTCGATTCACCGAGTGTCCGGCCTGTCTTGAGCAAGAAGTTACGTTTTATGAACTGGAGGCAAACCCAGCCTAATCAGAAAAACCATTTAATCTTTCCTTAATATAAATCATTAATTAAAATAAATATAAAACCATGTCATTAATTACTAGCCTCAGGAGCGGAAGGGGATTGGATTCGCAAATAAGTATATCGGAAGGAGTATTCACTCTTTTTGGTGTTGGTTTGGTCTTCGTCTTTGTAATGTCAGCGGTTGGTGGAGTAGGTCTAAAATCTCCAAGTGCCAGTAACACGCTATTGAAAACTGACTCACGCATAAGTTCAAACATAGGTTCAAATATAAGTTCAAATCTAAATAGCGAATTACCAGTAAATCAAACAGCATTGAGCCCAACGGCCGAATCTTGGAACTACTAAAACCACTTGGTTAATATTAGGTTAAAGTGATAAGGTGTGCCCTAATATAAATTTAACTTGATTTTAATGATTGATAAGAGTAGCATTTAATAGTTGCGAAGATATCTTGATATTTTTACTTCACCATTAATAGTTAGGAACTAAATAATTAAACTCCAAAAATATGAAAAAAGAAATGAATCAAGTGAAGAATGTCTTGGGTCTCGGTGCGAAACTCGGTCTAGTCGTTGTTGCCATCGTTTTCATGAGTCTCCCGGCTCTTTCTATGGCAGCAAGTTATGGATATGTAAATAGTTTAGGTAACGTCAGCATGGTAGTGGCAGATAATCCTATGATTGCAATCGCAACTGCTCCAAACATTGCAACACATAGCGGAGTTATTTTGCTCAACACACAAGTTAATAGTGACCTTTTGAACGACAGGGTGATTGGTCTGTAGACAATATTTACGAAACAAAAACACCCTATACTTACATTGGGGTGTTTTTGTAATTAAGCATCATCATTTTTAACCACTTAAAACCCACTTACAACCTATGTCTTATTCACGAATACTTTTTCTAGGCGCTTTGCTTATCGTGTTCTGCACCCCGCTTTCTTCTTTGGACGCGAGCGTAAAACCCGCAAAAATAAAAACTAGCTGTGTGTTGAAGGTAGTTTCTTTCGAAGGAGAAAGTGTAATCCAAAAGGAAACAACCAAAACGATTCGCTCCAGTTCTGGGAAAAAGGTGACTTGTCTTATCGTTCCGCACACAGTATCTGGTGATATTGATATTACTTCCACTGTTCTTCGTTCGGCAAAAAAATTCTTTAAGCCAACGATTTCTGGAACTGCAAGTGGAACAAAAACCGTTAAGTTGAGTGTAAGTGACGAGGCGGGCACCAAACAACTCTACAAAAAAACGGTCAAAGTGAAAAATGGTAAATGGAAGGCCGAAATCTCAACTAAACTCAGCAACGGAAATTATAAAATTGAAGCGAATGCTTTGAGTAGCATACTTACTATAAGCACAAGTAGCCCAAGTTCGATCGGAACAAACTCCGCGACTACGTTTGTTGTTGGGTTGATACCGCTTTTGTCTGGTGGAGTGGCTCGGGCCAATGACACTGTGCCAGTTTCGTATCTCCAGGTCACAAACGTTGGAAACGAGTCTGCAACCCTGAAAGGTTTTTGGCTCAAACAAAATGGCTCAGCGTCCGTTCAGTCGGTAATAGGCTTTACTGCTATTGATGACACGGGTTTCATCACTGGATCAACAAATATTACTGAAGGCATAACGCCATTTAATAATGGTTTAGCTTATGCTCCAATAAATGCGACATTCGGTCCAAATCAAATGCGTCTTTTCACAATCAAGGCTGTTTTGGGAAGAAATATTTTTTCTGACCTAGGAAGACAGCTTGCGATCGATTTGACGTCGATAGACACAACATCAGGAATTCGAGGTTCTTTCCCAATACGTGGGACAACCTGGACAATTGTAAACTAAGTGATAACAAACTAGGCGATTAGAACAATATAAAATAATAATAAAATCATGGATTCATTTAACTCTCCAAGTACAAAACCGCTTTATAGAGGCACCCAGATCGTCTGGTATATTCTCGGTCTCATAGAAACCTTGCTAGCATTTCGTTTTGTTCTTAAGCTCCTCGGCGCAAATCCTGAAGCCGGATTTTCGAGTTTCATTTACGTTGTGACCCATGTCTTTGCCGCCCCATTCCTAAGTGTTTTCAGAATTTCCAAAGTCGCAGGCAGTATATTTGAATGGACAACACTTCTCGCAATGTTTGTGTACTTGGTTGTTGCTTATGGAATTATTCGACTATTCCTAATGGGAAAAACTGTTTCAACACCGGAAGCAGCAACCGAGTTAAATAAGCAGTAGGCTATTGTTCTGTTTGTGAAATTGCTCAACGTGTTTTTGTTAATCCCTCGCGAAAGGGGTGGTTTTGCAGTGCTTGACTTTTAGCACAAAACATGTTAACGTTAAAACTGGAAAACAAATGGCATACCGAGCGTTTCGGTGTACTATTACAAGATTTGTCGTCCTTTACAAGGAGTTGGCTGTGAAGAATTTAGTGAATCACGTGACCGCATTGGTCTTGGCGGTTCTGGCGTTTGCTGCGCTTCTCATCCTGTTGGTGTTCCTTTTCAAGCAAGGGCTCCCGGAAGTGGATGGTGTGGTGTACGTGGAGACGTCTGACGGTCAGAGGGTCGCCCTTGAGGAAGACGACATCTTGGTCCACGTCGTCTTCGAGAGATCGAGTGGGGTTGCCGAAGCAAAGAAAGCGTACTACAGAGTGCACGCTCTCGAAACTGGGGGTGGAAGACATTGGGATGGGGTGCAGTTTGTTCAAGGGAACGATACCGTATTCGCATTGATTTCCGAAGAGCACCTTCGTGAACTCAGGGCTGGCTGGGACGAAGTATACGTCTACAAGCCTAGCCAAGCCGGCTACGACGAGGCAAAAACACACTTCTCTGAAACGGCAATGATCCAGAAGTGACCAGTACACACGTTTGGTTCTCACGCGCCCGTCACACGACGGGTGTTTTTTTTATCTACACAATCTCAATCTTCGCTCCCAAACTATTAAGTCTTCGGATGATATCTTCGTACCCACGATTGATGCTGTAGATA
>CAYMIB010000016.1:3164-18333 GCA_964390475.1 uncultured Candidatus Saccharibacteria bacterium
TGGCGGCTGGGCGGAGAGCCGGCGGGCAGGTGATGTCGGCCGCCTTGAGTTTTGTTGGACCAGTGATGAAAATACGATGCGGGTCGGCGAGCAAGGTTTCGGCACCGAGTTTATTGAGCTCGGTGTATTGGATGGCGCGTTTTTCATAAACCCAGTCATGAATGAGCGTCATGCCTTTGGCTTGAGTAGCAATGATTGCAAAAAATGGTTGATTGTCGATGTTGGGACCTGGGTAAGGGCGACTTTCAATTTTTTCTTCGGGTGCGGTCAGAGTTGATGGATGGGTTTTGATATCGACGAGTTTTGTCCGGCCGTTTTGAGCGAGGTAATTTTTAACTACTTCATATTTGAAACCCATTTTTTCGAGTTTATAGAGTTCGAGTTCGAGGAAGTCGATCGGACAGCGTTCGATGGTAATACTTGAATGAGTGACGATTGCGGCGGCGATGAAAAACATTGACTCGATCGGGTCTTCGCTCAGTTCATACACAACAGGTAGGTTTAGGTCAGCCTGACCGTGGACGGTAATGGTTGTTGTGCCGATGCCGTCGATTTTTACTCCGAGGCGTTCAAGGTAAAAACAGACTTCCTGACCCATGTAGTTGGCCGACGCATACTTAATGACTGTTGTGCCAGGAATGCCGGCCGCCGCGATGATGGCGTTTTCTGTTACCGTGTCGCCTGATTCGTAGAGAATAATTTCGCTTGGCAGAAGATCACCAACTTTTATTTCATAGCTGTCCTCGGTGGTTTTTATTTCCACCCCGAGTTTTTCTAGCGCAAACAAATGCGGCCGCACTGTACGAGAGCCGAGCTTGCAACCGCCAGCCTGCGGTAAACTAAATTTTTTAAGTGAATGAATGAGCGGGCCGATCAGCATGATAATACTGCGGGTTTTTTCAGCGGCCGCTTTGTCGAGGTTTTGAATGGCGAATTCTTTTGGTGGAATTATTTCAAGATCATTATTTTCTTCGCCGGTCCAAGTCACAGAAACGCCGATGCTCTGAAAAACCTCGATAATTCTAAAAACCTCCTCAATTTTTGGGACTCGTTTAATGGTTGTTTTTCCACGATTCAAAAGGGAAGCGGCGAGGATACCCATTGCGCCGTTTTTGGAGGTTTTGGTCACGACGGTGCCGTGAAGTTTGTGCCCGCCTTCTATTTGTACGTCAATTGCTTTTGATTCCATTTGAGTTTCAACAATATAACACAACGGCACGCTGTCTTCCTATTGGTAAAGTCGTGGAAAGGCCGTATTATGTGGCCATGTCTTTCTTCTCTAAAAAACTCGGCATCGATCTCGGTACGACCAGCACCCTCGTCTACGTGCCTGGGAAGGGAATTGTGCTAAACGAGCCGTCGGTTGTGGCCGTGTCTGAAGAAACCAACCAAGTGATGGCGATCGGACTCGAGGCAAAAGATATGGTTGGAAAAACTCCGGACAACATCGTCGCATATCGGCCGATGCGTGACGGTGTCATTGCCGACTATCGTATCGCTGAGGCGATGCTTCGGTATTACATTAGCAAGGCGCTTGGAAAGTATAATTTGTTCAAACCCGATGTGATTATTTCAGTGCCCGCAGGCATTACCTCAACAGAACGCCGGGCGGTGATCGAAGCGGCGATCAAAGCCGGAGCAAAAAATGCTTATGTTGTAAAAGAGCCGATTCTCGCGGCGATCGGTGCTGGCATTCCGATTCAGGAAGCTGTCGGTCACATGATCGTCGACATCGGCGGTGGCACCACGGACATTGCCGTCATTTCGCTCGGTGGTATCGTCGCGGCCAAATCTGTAAAATGTGCTGGCAATAAAATTGACCAAGCTATTGCTGACTACATTAAAAAAACTTTTAACCTTGCGATTGGTGATAAAACTGCCGAGGACATCAAAATCAAAATCGGTTCAGCTATTCCTTTAGAAGAAGAGCTGGTTATGACCATCAAAGGCCGTGACTTCATCACCGGTCTGCCACGTTCAATTGAAATCAAAACAAATGAAATCACCAAAGCCATCACTCGCGAACTTCGCGAAATGATCAAGGCGATCAAAGACGTCTTCCAAGAAACTCCACCCGAGCTTGCTTCTGACATCATCGACCGCGGCATCATTATGACTGGCGGCTCTTCACAGCTTCGTAATCTACCTGAACTGGTTTTTCGTCGTACTGGTGTCAAAGCCGTTCTCGCTAAAGACGCACTATATTGTGTCGTCAACGGCACCGGCATCGCTCTCGAGCATTTGAATGTCTACAAGAGAACTATTTTGTCGAAGAAATAATTTTTGAAGTTTTCCCACTTATCCACCCCGCTAACTTGCGCATATTTGACGCCAGTATCATTCATATAGTAGAATTTTCAGCGGAATAATGTTGACGCTTCGGATGTCGAAGCGCCCATTACAGAGTTCAGAAACGGGGGGACGAAGGGATTCGTCCAATGCTGGAGAAAGGCAATAACCATGTCCCAGATATCAAACCGCTCTGTCAGCACTGCCTTGAGCAGATCAGCGGCACCGAGACGTGTTCGGACTGCACGGAATGCATGCTCCGAAAACCGGTGATGAGAGGGGTCTCACGGGTTCAGTGCGGATGCAAAGAGTGCATCCTGACTAACCAGTGTAAGGACTGCCACAACGATTACGTTCACGGCATTCCACCGCCTCTCAATGGCAGCTCAGTCAAGTTGGTTGAAACACCAAGGGTTTTGCCCAGAACGATGGCATCTGCCGGGTTCACGCGATTCTCAAAGGAGGGGCCGGGAACTCTGGAGCGTCCTCTTACCGGAGTTGGTGTGGGGGTAGGCGACTTCTCCCAAGACACTGACGACATGGACGCCGACGCCTTCGCTCTCGCGCGTTTGAGTCAGGAGGACTAAGGTCTCACCGAACTCATCATTTTGTTCTTCCACCGCCCTTGCTTCAAGCTCGGGCGGTTTTTTCTTGCCAATTTTTCTATAATTTTTTCTACAAGGTTTCGATATATAATACTCAAATGTCTACTGAGCCGGCTGGATTGGTCGAACTTTTCCACAGCAGAAGCCATCACGCTTTTTTGGTTTTAGGCGATCGGGAGAAAAATTATGAAACCCTTCGTTTGCTTGTTCGGAAAAAAGTCATAGATGCTGAAATCGAATCAGCCGATGTTTGGTCTCGACAATTTGAAACACTATCTATAGACGATGCGCGAGAGCTAAAGGAAACCCAAAACACTAAACCAAACGGCGATCGGCGGATTGTTCTCGTATCTATTCAGACCATTCAACACGAAGCCCAGAATTCACTCCTGAAACTTTTTGAAGAACCAGCGTCGAGCACTACTTTTTTTGTCTGTATAGAAAATTCTGAGATTTTACTCCCAACCCTTTTGTCTAGGTTTCACATTGCAAATTTTTCCGACAATCTTGCCGACGATTATGTAGGAAAGGGAAAGAAGGGCGGGGCTGAAATCAGCGAATTTTTATCTGCCACCATTGCCGAAAGAATGAAAATGATCGAGCCGATTGTGAAGGAAAAAGATCGAGCGGCCGCCGAGCGGTTTTTAAACAACCTTGAATTTGAGCTTTTTAAAATAAAAAATACGGCCAAGAACGCCAATATTTTTGAAGAGATTTTTTCTGCTCGCAGATTTCTCCGAAGTCGCTCTTCGTCCGTCAAGATGATTTTGGAGCATATCTGCGGTATTATTCCGGTCTCATGACCTTGGCCACTCATATTGTTACTGGTGCGACGGTTGCTGCCGTTTTGACCAAAGACCCAGTTGCCGGTTTTTTTGCTGGCTGGATTTCTCATTATTTACTCGATTCGATCCCGCATTGGGACTATAAAATCCGGTCGTTTGAAGCCAAAGACGAATCCAAACCGCTCGAAAAAAAAGTGGAATTTGGGTCGGCTATTTTTCAGGACATTGGGAAAGTTTTACTCGACGCTTGCTTGGGTTTTCTTGTTCTTTATATAAGCGTTTTTTTTTCGAATGGTGGTATCGGTGGACTAGGCACCCAAACAATTTTGGTTTTGTTGTTGGGGGCAATTGGCGGCACATTCCCGGATTTTCTCCAGTTTTTTTATGGTTTGTGGAATGTCTGGCCGCTACGCAAACTTCAAGAATTTCATCATTTCATTCACGCTAAAACGAAACTAAACGACAAACCGCATATCGGTGTGCCGATGCAAATTGGTATCATATCGCTAGCGGGTCTAATCCTTCTTTATTTGAGATAACTTATCTATGATAAAATAACGGCACAAATATATGGCATATAATTTTTCTGAATTTAAAAAGGGTTTGGCGGAAGTCGAAAACTGGCTTGCTAGGGAATATTCAGCGATTCGCACTGGCCGGGCCACGCCGTCTATCCTTGACCACGTTATGGTCAACAATTACGAGACCATGATGCCGATTAACCAAGTGGCGAGCATTACAACCGAAGGTCCGCGAAGTCTACGGGTTGTGCCATGGGATGCTGGGGTAAATAAAGCGATAGAGAAAGCTATTAATGATTCCGACCTCGGCCTGTCTGTAGCGGTTGATGAAAAAGGAGTTCGTGTGACTTTTCCAGAATTAACTTCCGAGCGCCGTCAGTCTTTGGTTAAACTTGCCAAACAAAAACTCGAGGATGCTCGGGTGTCGCTTCGCAAAGAGCGTGACCAGGTTTGGAACGACATTCAGGAGCAAGAAAAAACCGGCACTTTAACCGAGGACGAAAAATTCCGCCTCAAAAATGAAATGCAAAAACTAGCCGATGAAACTGGTAAGAAACTCCAGGCCTTGGCTGATCGCAAAGAACAGGAAATGATGAATTAGTTATCACCGCTATTATTTGCGGCACATAAATATAAATGTCTATAATCATATTCATAATAATTCTGGCAATTTTGATTATCGTCCACGAGCTCGGACATTTTTTTGTTGCCAAGGCTTTTAAAATTCGAGTTGATGAGTTTGGTATTGGTTACCCTCCACGGGCCAAGACTCTTTTTAGGAAATGGGGGACTGATTTTACTTTAAACTGGTTGCCATTTGGTGGTTTTGTGAAAATCTTTGGTGAAAATGGAGAAGACACTGACACCGACGGCCCTGCACTGCCAGAACACGAAGCCGAAAAAAGCTTTGTCAGAAAACCACGCTACGCTCAGGCTTTGGTTCTAATCGCTGGTGTAACCTGTAACTTGATTTTTGCTTGGATTCTCATTTCTGTTGGCTTCATGGTTGGTTTGCCGACTTCGGCTACCAGCGTTCCGGCCGGTCAGCAAGTCGAAGATCCTCGCCTCATTATCACTATGGTTTCGCCAGATTCACCGGCTGAAATTGGCGGGCTTAAATCAGGTGACGTCATCACTGGCATTGCTTCAGAAAATCTTGACCAGAAAAAGAACGTTGAGCTTCCAACAGAAACTGTTTCACCAAAAACTGTTTCAGAATTCATTGCCGCTCATGGAGATGAAAAGATAAACGTTAGTTATATTCGTGGGGAAGAAGTCGGTGCGGTCGCCGTGGAACCAAGCGAAGGTCTCATCGAAGGCCGTCAGGCGATCGGTATTGCTATGGACACAGTCGGCACCCTTTCTCTCCCAGTTCACTTGGCGCTTTGGCAGGGAATGCTTACTACTTTCAACTTAACCAAGTTAACGGCAGTCGGCTTGGCGACTTTTGTTTACGATTCAGTGCGCGGTGCCGCCGATCTTTCTCAGGTTACTGGTCCGGTCGGCATTGTCGGTTTGGTTGGCGACGCTTCAAAGCTCGGCTTTGTTTACCTCATTTCTTTCACCGCTTTCATTTCGATAAATTTGGCAGTTATAAATGTTATTCCATTTCCGGCGCTCGACGGTGGACGATTACTTTTTGTCATTATTGAATCCATAAAACGCTCGCCAATTTCACCAAAAATTTCAAACGCTATGAATGTTGTTGGCTTTTTCCTACTCATCGGGCTTATGGTTTTTGTTACGATTCACGACGTTATCAAGCTTTTCTAGTTTGTAGACACAAGGTAAACCCTTAGGTAGACACAGGGCAGGCATAAGGTAGACCCTTGGCCACTTTTCCTGTAATATTGTGTCGATGCGGCAGACAAATCTCTTCACAAAAACTCGCAAAGAAGCACCAAAAGACGAAGTGGCAAAAAATGCCGAACTCCTCCTTCGCGCTGGGTTTATTCATAAAGAATTAGCTGGTGTTTACGCCTTTCTTCCACTCGGTCTTCGGGTTTTAAATAAAATTGTTTCGATCATCCGAACGGAGATGAACGCCATTTCGGTCAATGGTTTTTCTCCAAACGAACTTTCTCTGACCGCTATTCAGGACAAAACCATTTGGGAAAAAACTGATCGTTGGTCTGACAAAGCGATGGATGTTTGGTTTAAGTCTGAACTAAAAAATGGCAGTCAGGTTGGTTTGGCGCCGACTCATGAGGAGCCACTGACTAGGCTTATGAAAGATCACATTCATTCATATCGCGACTTGCCTCGGTATGTCTACCAATTTCAAACAAAATTCCGTAACGAAACTCGGGCCAAAAGTGGCATCATGCGTGGCCGGGAATTTTTAATGAAAGATTTGTATTCTTTTTCTCCGGATGAAAAAAGTCATCAGGAATTTTACGACGCCGTTGCTGAAGCCTACGGCCGAATTTTTGAAAAGCTTGGTATTGGTAAAAAAACTTTCATGACCAGAGCTTCCGGCGGATCATTTTCAAAATTTTCTCATGAGTTTCAGACTGTTTGTGAAGCAGGCGAGGATTTGGTTCATATTCATCCAAAATCTATGGTGGCTGTTAATCAGGAAATCGCTGACACCACTGAAGCTTTTGAAGGTTTGCCAGATAAGGCAGGTTTTAAGCCTCAAAAATCGATCGAAGTTGGTAACATTTTTAACCTCGGTACCCGTTTTTCAGATGCTTTGGGTCTGACCTTTTTGGATAAAATGGGCAAACCTCAGCCAGTTGTGATGGGTAGCTATGGCATTGGTCCAAGTCGGGTAATGGGTGCAATCGTCGAAACCTTGGCGGACGGGCGGGGAATTGTTTGGCCAGAGTCAGTGGCGCCATTTAAGGTTCATCTTATAGAAATCGCTAGCGGGGCCGGAAGCGAAGAAACCCACCAGGTTGCTGAAAAGCTTTATAAAAAATTTACCGACCACGGTGTCGAAGTTTTGTTCGACGATCGCGATGTTCGGGCTGGGGAAAAATTTGCTGATTCAGATTTGATCGGTATTCCGTACCGTGTGGTGGTAAGCGAAAAAACTTTGGCTGCTGGCGGATTTGAGCTTAAAAAAAGAACTGAGGAAAAAACCGAAATTAAAACCGAGAAGGAATTGTTAGAAAAACTTTCTAAAACCACCGAACTTTCCGAATAAGATGAAAAAATACGTTCAGAAATTCTACACGATGCTCGCAAATGATGTCGGGATTGACCTCGGCACAGCCAACACGCTTGTTTACGTCAGAGGGCGGGGAATTGTGATCAACGAACCGTCGGTAGTGGCGATAAACCAGAAAACCGGTCGAGTGGTGGCCATCGGCAAACAAGCTAAACAAATGCTTGGGCGGACGCCACAGCATATCGTCGCCGTTCGGCCAGTTGTTGACGGAGTGATTTCAGATTTTGAAGTGACCGAAGAAATGATTGCCTATCTTTTGAATGCCGCTCAAAAAGAAAGCAAGAAATATTTCAGTCCTCGAGTTGTAGTCGGTGTGCCGTCGGGAATTACGAATGTTGAAATCCGAGCGGTGCGAGATGCAACCAAAAACGCCGGGGCAAGAGAGGTTTTTGTGGTAGAGGAGCCAGTAGCAGCGGCAATCGGTATGAAGTTGCCTGTGATGGAGCCGGTTGGCAGCATGGTGGTAGATATTGGCGGTGGCACCACGGACATTGCTGTCATTTCACTCGGTGGTGTGGTGCGCTCCAAAAACGTCCGGATTGCTGGTGACAAATTCAACAACGACATCATGTCCTACGTTCGCAGTGAATTCAAAATTTTAATTGGTGAAAAAACTGCCGAAAATGTCAAAATCGCCATCGGCTCGGCAATACCGATGATGCAGTCTATGGAAGCGGTGATAAAAGGTCGCGACTTGGTAACCGGTTTGCCAAAGGAGGTTGTGATCACTGACACCGATGTTCGCGAAGCGATGTCGCAGTCGGTTTATACTTTAGTTGAGTCGGTTCGGGAAGTTTTGGAGACAACTCCGCCCGAAATTCTTTCTGACGTCATGGGTCGGGGCTTGTATCTGGCTGGTGGTGGGGCACTTTTGCGTGGTATGGGAGAACTTTTGCATGATGTTTTAAAAATCCCTATCCATATCACCGAAGATCCGCTCACCGCTGTTGCTCGTGGGGCCGGCATTATTCTCGAGGATTTGGAATATTTTAAAGAGGTTTTGATCGTAAATGATGACATTTTACCCCCAAAAAAGTAGGCGACCGAAAAGTAAGGCTTTCTTAACGACCATCATTGTTACGGTTTTAATTATCGGCACTTTATTTTGCCTTCAGATTTTTGCTGGTGGCATTGTTGGCAAAGTTGCTCTGACTGTTGGCCGACCGTTTTCTTCAGTTTTCACCAGCTTTAAAAATAATTTCTCGTTTTCCACAGGCTTTTTTAGCTCAAAATCGGCGCTTTTAAAGGAAAATCAAAACCTGCGTTCATATATCGAGTCGAACGAAGCCAAAAATTTGCGATTCGAAACCATTAACCGAGAATATCAAAACCTTCTTTCGGCCTATGGGCGCAATGCTTCGAGCAGTAATTTTGTCCTTGGAAATGTCATTGCCAAGCCGCCACAGTCACCATATGACGTTCTGATTATTGATGTTGGGAATGATCATGGGGTCGGCGTCGGTGAATCTGTGTATGGACCGGGGGAAATTTTAGTTGGGCGAGTGAATGAAGTCACAGACTCCTCCTCAAAAGTTGTTTTGTTTTCCAGTGTTGGCGAAAAAAGCGATGTTACGGTCGAGCGCACCAGTGAATCAATTTCTATAATTGGCACGGGCGGTGGAAACCTAGAGGCAGAGGCCGCCCAAGAAATGGATATTATTATCGGCGACACCGTGGTCTTGCCTCAGTTCAATGGAGCGATAATTGCTTCGGTCGTGTCGATCGACACCAGTGTGACCAGCGCTTTCAAAAGAGTTTTACTTAAATCTCCGCTAAACATCTTCAGCTTTCGATGGGTCAAGGTCGCTAGGTAGTGTTTGGCGGTTTTTCACTTTTCAATTTATGTTAAAGAATGAATTAGAAATCAAATACCGGATCATAGCCAACCTGGTCATACTCGCTTCGGTTTTTATTGCTCCTTGGTGGCTAACGATTATTCTGATCACCGCTGGAGTTTTTTTGTTTAGATTTTTTTACGAAGCTTTTATTTTTTCAGTACTACTCGACGGTTTTCATGGTGTACAAGGTGTGACTTTTTGGGGCCTCAATTCGCTTTTCTTAACCATTGTTGGAATTATTTTTATCGCTTCAATTTTCCTTAAAACCCGACTAAGATTCTATTAAATACAAATGATCAAATAAATGTTCAAACAAATCTTTAGAAAATTTCAAAGGCGAGGCATTGGGGAAATTGATCCCGATGAAATTTTTATTGATTCAAGCAATTTGCCGAAGTTTGACGTTGACCAGTTTGAAGGCCGATTGGAACAGCCGATCTCCGCTAAAACTATTGCTTTTATTGCTGTACTTTTTTTACTGCTCGGTGGGGTTTTCTTATCTCGTTTTTGGTTTTTGCAGATTAGTCGCGGTGAAGCTTTTGCTATTCGAAGCGAAGCCAATCGTTTAAGGCATATCGATATTTTTTCAAATCGGGGCGTGATCTTTGACCGCAACGCCGTTCCTTTGGCGTCAAATGAGCAATACAAAGAAGGTGCCGACCTTTCGGCCGACTATGCTAAACGCTCCTATGCTCCAATTCGAGGAGTCGCTCATCTCGTCGGCTACGTGAAATATCCGCTCAAAGACAGTGCCGGTTTTTATTCTCGGGCTAGTTATTTGGGCCAAGATGGAATTGAGAAAACCTACGATGAAATTTTGTCCGGCGAAAATGGTGACAAAATAATCGAAACCGATGCAAGGGGCGAGATTCAGTCTCAGGGTGTGGTCAAGCCACCAAAAGACGGGGAGAGTTTAACGCTGACCGTTGACTCGCGCTTGAACGACAAATTTTATGAAATCATGGAAAAGTCCTCGCAGGATTATGGTTTCACTGGCGGAGCGGCGGTAATCATGGACGTACATTCTGGTGAGCTTTTGACCCTGATGAGTTTCCCAGAATACAGTCCATCAGTTTTGACCGAAGGAAACAGAGAAGCAATTGCTGAGTATCAGAACAATCCTCGGACACCATTCTTAAACCGAGCAATTTCCGGTCTCTATACTCCAGGTTCAATTGTTAAGCCCCTCATGGCCATTGGTGCCCTTACTGAGGGAATAATTAGTCCGGAGAAACAAATTTATAGTTCCGGCTCGATCTCGATTCCGAATAAATATTTCCCAGACAAGCCAACGGTTTTTAACGACTGGAAGGCTCACGGCTATGTGGATATGCGCGAAGCGATTGCGGTTTCTTCGAACGTTTATTTTTTTGAAGTCGGCGGCGGTTTCGAGGATCAGAAAGGGCTTGGTATCGCTAACATCGAAAAATATTTAAGAATGTTTGGCCTGGGTGAAAAAACCGGCATCAAACTTTTAGGAGAGACTGATTCAGTAATTCCAAACCCGGAATGGAAAGAAAGAATTTTTAACGGCGACCCGTGGCGAGTTGGAGACACTTACAACACGTCAATCGGTCAGTACGGCCTTCAATTCACGCCAATTCAAGCCGTTCGCTACGTTGCGGCTGTTGCTAATGACGGAAAACTTCTGACCCCGAACCTAGTTCACGGCGACCAAAGCATCGAAGAAAGCCAGGGTGAGCCGAAGACTAAAACCATTCCGTTGCAGAAAGATCATTTCAGAGTTGTAAAAGAGGGAATGCGGCAGTCAGTGACCGGCGGTGTGGCTTCAAGTTTGAACGTGCCGTTTGTCCAAGTCGCAGCCAAAACCGGTACGGCCGAACTCGGTACCCGCAAGGAGTTTGTGAATTCCTGGACTATTGGATTTTTTCCTTATGAAAATCCAAAGTACGCCTTTGCAGTTCTGATGGAAAAGGGCCCTAGGAGTAACTTAGTCGGTGCAGTCTATGTTATGCGCCAGCTTTTGGATTGGATGAACCAAAATACCCCTGAGTATTTCCAGTAGTTTCAAGGGTCTGAGGCTTAAATTACCCCGATTGATTACCCAATTGATTAGTTGGCGGATTAGTGTAGAATGGCTGGTATTAAAAAAACAAATGGATACTCAAGAATATCTAACACAGGAGAAGTACAACGAGCTTAAAAAGGAGCTCGATTTGCTTGTCCATACTCGTCGCAAGGAGGTTGCCGAACAGCTAGAATACGCCAAATCTTTGGGCGATCTTTCCGAAAATGCCGAATATCACGAAGCAAGGGATAAACAGGCTAATATCGAGGACCGAATCGCCAAAATCGAGCAAATCATGAAGTCGGCGGTCATTATGGACTCGACTCATAGCACCAGCGCTGTAGCTATGGGTTCGGTTGTTACTCTTGAAAAAGAAAAAGATGGGGTCAAAAAAACCTATACTTTGGTCGGTTCCGAGGAATCAGACATGAACGCTGGCAAAATCTCTATGAAATCTCCGCTTGGCCTGGCTATGGTTGGAAAAACCAAAAAAGAGTCTTTTTCTGTGAAAACTCCGGGCGGTGTCGTTGTGTATCGAGTGGTTGATATAAAGTAGGGTAGAATTAAAGCTTAATAGGGGCAAAAAGTTGAATAAACATGTCTTCAATAGACGATATTAGACAAGGTCGTTTGGAAAAACTCCAAGCACTTAGATCAAAAGGCATCGAGCCGTTTCCTGTTACCTCCAAACAGGACATAACCAACGCCGAAGCATCTGACGCCGCGACCTTTGCAAAACTTTCTACTAAACCAGTCACACTCGTTGGGCGGGTTCTTTCGCTTCGCCCACAAGGCGCGATTATATTTTTTACTTTTGACGATGGCACCGGAAAGTTTCAGGGCTTCATGAAAAAAGACGAAGGCATCACTGCTGACCTTTTTGATTTGTTTATAAATTTTGTTGATATCGGCGACTTCGTTCAAGTCTCCGGAAAATTTTTCGAAACCAAAAGAGGCGAGAAAACTTTGGACATCAGCGACTGGGCGATGCTTTCAAAAAGTTTGCGACCATTGCCGGAAAAATGGCACGGCCTGCAGGATGTCGAAGAACGTTTTCGCAAACGCTATTTGGATATTATTTCTTCTCCAGAAGTCAAAGAGCGTTTTATTGTTCGGTCAAAAATAGTTTCTGAAATCAGAAAGTTTTTCGACAAACTTGGTTTTCTCGAAGTTGAAACCCCAGTTCTTCAGCCCCTTGCCGGTGGTGCTTCAGCCGAACCGTTCAAGACTCATCACAACGCACTCGACGCCGACATGTTTTTGCGAATCGCACCAGAACTTTATTTGAAAGAACTTTTAGTCGCCGGTTTTCCAAAGGTCTACGAAATCGGACGGCTTTTTAGAAATGAGGGAATTGATGTTACTCATAATCCAGAATTCACCACCATCGAATTTTACGAAGCTTTTGCTGAAGCTAAAAAACATCGAACATTGATAGAAAAATTACTGAAAGGTTTGGTTAAAAATATTTTTGACGCAACCACTGTTAAATTTGCTGAACATGAAATCGACTTCTCTAAAAAGTTTGAGGTCATCACTTTCTACGATCTCTTAAAAAGATACGCCCTAATTCCTAACCCAGAGTCATTGACTCTTGATGAAGCGATTCTCAAGGCCGAACAATGTGGTGTTAAGGTTGGTGAAGACAAAGTGATTCATAAAATTCTCGACAATATTTACAAAAAAACCTGCCGACCAAAATTAATTCAACCGACATTCATCATCGACTACCCAACAGCCTTCTCGCCACTTGCAAAACACAAAGAGGGAACTGACGGTGAATTCATCGATCGTTATCAGCTCGTTATCGGTGGCTATGAACTCGTGAATGCATTTTCAGAACTGAACGATCCGGTTGAGCAGAAAAACCGTTTCATGGCTCAGGAAAAAAATAAAGAACTTGGTGACAATGAAGCCCAGCCAAACGACGAAGAATATATCGAAGCTCTTGAACACGGCATGCCTCCAGCAGGCGGGGTTGGTATGAGTATTGATCGTCTAGTCATGCTACTCACTGACACCAAAAACATCCGAGAAGTGATTTTGTTTCCGACCCTTCGTAGAGCGAAATAGTTTGACACAGCGTCTCGCTCTGCTATTATTCGGGCAGAATTTGAATCAAACAGGAGGTTCATATGAACGACACTTCGCCTGGTCTCACAAAGGAACGCTTTTTGTCGATGTCAGTTGATACTTTCTTTTCTGTTGAGCGGGGAGCTGAGCACGATGTCAGTTCTCGTATGATGAAGCGAATCACTAATGGCTGTAATCGCATTCTTACCGACCAATCAACTGTCCGAAATCTGGTCACATGTTCCAGGGCAGAAGTCTCTGAATGGAAAGGCATTTCCGCTACAAGTACGGGGAATATCCAAAAAATCCTCCAATCCGTTGGATTATCATTGAGGGTCTGAACCGGTATTGAATTTTCAGAAGCAACAACCGCCTTAATAAGCGGTTTTTTCTTTGGGAAAAATGGGGATAACAGAGTAGGTTTGTGGGAGTAAGTGCTATAAAATACTAATTAAGTGGGAAGAAGTGGTAAGTGAAGTTTGTGGCGAATGTTTTAGGAAATCTGAACCATATGTTAATCGGCGAATACACTCACACAATCGATGAGAAAAACCGAGTCTCGCTTCCAGTCAGGTTCAGGAAAGAGGTCGGAAAAAAAGTTGTTGTCACTCACGGTCTCGACAACTGTATTTTTCTTTACTCAATGAAGGAGTGGAACAATGTCGCGGAAAAACTTGGTGGACTTGGAATCGGTCAGTCTGACACTCGTGGTTTCAATCGTTTTATGCTCGCTGGAGCAGTTGAAGTCGAAGTGGATTCAATCGGCCGAATTCTAATCCCAGATTTTCTAAAGAAGTTTGCAAGTTTGAGTGAGAAGGTGGTGTTTGCTGGCGTTCATAATCGGGTTGAACTTTGGAACAACACTCGTTGGACCGAGTACAAGGGCCGAATTGAAAAGCAAGCCGATAAGTTGGCGGAAAAATTGGGGGAGATTGGTGCGCTTTAGTTTGACTGTTGTTTTGTTTGTTCGGTTCAGTTCGTTCGGTTCGCTCAGTTCTTTTGAAAAAAATGTCTCATATCAGTGTTCTTTTAAAGGAATCAATAGACGGGTTAGATGTTCACGAAGGCGATGTCTTTGTGGATGGGACTCTTGGCGACGGTGGTCACAGCGCGGAAGTCTTGAAAAGATTTGGCGACAAGGTGACGACAGTTGGAATCGATCGCGACATCGAAGCAATCCAAAGAGTTTCAATCGGCTCGTTAGCATCAGCAGTTTCAAACGGAAAAGTTATTTTAAAGGAAGGTAACTTTCGAGACGTTGAAAAAATTCTGGCCTCTGTCGGAATTAGTGCCGCTGAAAGATTTCTTTTTGACATTGGTTTGAGTTCACGACAAATCGATGAATCTGGTAGGGGATTCAGTTTTCAAAAAGATGAGCCTCTGCTCATGACTTTTGAAAAAGGAGCGACTAGTGTCACTGCAAAGGAAGTAGTTAATGAATGGCAAGAAGAAAATCTCGAACAAATCATCCGAGGTTTCGGTGAGGAGCGTTTTGCAAAAAGGATTGCCAAAGGAATTGTTGAGGTCAGAAAAACCAAAACGATTGAAACCACCGGCGACCTTGTCGAAATTGTTATGAAGTCAACGCCGTTTTATTACCACCACGGTCGGATTCATCCAGCGACTCGAACCTTTCAAGCAATTCGAATCGCGGTTAACGATGAACTCGAAGCCATTCGAGAAGGAATGAAGTCGGCTTGGAAACTTTTAAGTCCAGGCGGCCGAATCGCGGTGATCTCTTTTCACAGCCTCGAAGATCGAATCGTCAAACAATATTTTAATGAGTTAAAAAATGCTGGCGGCAAAGTTTTAACCAAAAGACCGATTACTGCCAGCGAAGAAGAAATAAAAAAT
>CAYMIB010000017.1:0-17596 GCA_964390475.1 uncultured Candidatus Saccharibacteria bacterium
ATTCAAACTTGAGTTATAGTCATTGCATGTGTGGAATTATTGGCTACATTGGGAAAAGAAATGCATCGGAGGTCGTTATTGATGCATTAAAAAGAGCCGAAACTCGCGGCTATCATGGTTTTGGTGTCGCCGTGCCTAATAAAAATACTTTTGAAATAAGAAAAAAGGGCGGAGAGGATTGTTTGGCGGAATTTCTTGATGAATGTAACAAAAATCCGCTTCAAAATTCGTCTTATGCTTTTGGTCACAATCGTTGGGCTACTCACGGCGCACCAGAAGACCGCAACGCCCATCCTCATGTTAGTCAGAGCGGTCGGCTAGCCATCGTTCACAACGGCATTATTGAAAATTATTCTACTCTCAAGGAAACATATAAAAAGGAAACCGGGTCAGAGTTCACTCTTATGTCAGATACCGACTCGGAAGTTTTGGTGAATTGGATTGAATACATTCAAGGCCTTACTAAAACTTCTTTGAAAGACGCTGTGAAAAGCGCCCTTGAACACATTGAAGGAACCTTTGCTTTCATTGTCGTTTCATTAGACGAGCCGGGAGTTTTTGTCGGAGCTGTTCGTGGACGAACGATGAGAATCGGGGTTGGCGAACATGAAAACGAAAAGGAATTTTTTATTGCTTCTGAAGTTTATCCGTTTGCGAATTATACCCAGACATACGTAGTAATTCCGTCTCATAAAATAATCCAGGTTACAAAAGATGGTTACACCGTCGAAGATGCTAGAACGGGTGTCATTGAAACTCCAGAATTAAAAAAACTTGAGAAAAGTCTCAACGTCGTCGAAAAGGGCGAATACAAATATTGGATGGAGAAAGAGATTCATGAGCAACCACGAATGATTGAAAACGTTCTTCAGGGAAGAGTAAATCCAAAAAACAAAAAAGTTCTTTTGCAAGGAATAAAAGATTTTGCACCAGACTTGGCCAAGGCCTCGGTGATCAACGTCATCGCTCATGGTACTTCTTTCAATTCCGCTTTACTTTTTAAATATTGGTGTGAAGCGATCGCCGGAATTCCGGTCAATGTTGAATTGGCTAGCGAATTTCGTTATCGGAAAACAAATATCGGACAAGGATCATTTGTTATCGGTATATCTCAGTCCGGTGAAACAGCTGACACCATTGGCGCCCTTGAACATGCCCAGTCACTTGGGGCGACGATTCTCGGCATTACGAACGTCGAGGGTTCGCATATTGCAGAAATGACTGATGCTGGAATTTTTCTTCGGGCCGGTCGGGAATTGGGCGTTGCTTCAACTAAGGCTTTCATGGCTCAGATGACCGTGACTCTTATGTTGGCGCTCCATCTCGGCAGTTTGAACGGCAAAATTGACGAAAATATTTACCATGAACTTTTCGAATCCCTTCAGTCTTTGCCTTTATATATTGAAGAAGTCCTCGCTTCAGTTGATTCCGGTGTTGAAAAGGCCTTAGAGCTTATTAAAAACGCTTCGAGTACTTACTACCTTGGTCGCGGAATTTCTTACCCGATAGCCCTCGAGGGTGCGCTTAAGATAAAAGAAATTGCTGGCATTCATGCCGAAGGTTATGCCGCTTCCGAGATGAAACACGGACCGATCGGTTTACTTGGTCCGCACATGCCGGTTGTTGCTATTGCAACTTCTTCGGCTCAAATCGACAAAATGATTTCAAATATTATGGAAGCTCGAGCGCGCAAAGCGCCGGTGATTGCTTTGGTGACTAAGGGCAACCCAAACAATGTGCCCGCCGATGTCTATATTGAACTACCAGAAATCAAAGAAGAGTTTTCTCCTTTTGTGACCGTTATTCCGCTTCAGCTTTTGGCATTTCGGTTGGCATTGGCAAAAGGTAAAAACCCCGACAAACCAGAAGGTCTGGCCAAGTCGGTGACGGTTGAGTAGTTAGTAAATGGTGCGTGCGCGGGTATTTTAAGGGTATGCTAAGATTCTTGCCATGTACGTCATCGTTGGTCTCGGAAATCCCGGAGAAGAATACGAAAATACGCGACATAATGTCGGTCGTATGGTCGTGTCTGAATTCTGCCGCAAAAACGATATCGCAGAACTGGCTTTCGACAAAAAATCTAACGCGCTGGTAAGCGAAGGAAAAATCGATAAGGAAAAAGTTGTCGCGGTTTTGCCGGAAACATTCATGAACAAGTCTGGCGCGGCTGTTGCGAAGTTTGTGAAAAGCAAAAAAGCGGCCGAAACCCTGGTCGTTGTTCACGACGAGCTCGATCTACCGCTCGGTCGAGTAAAGGTTTCTTTTAATAAAAGTTCTGGTGGCCACCGTGGTGTTGAGTCTATAAAGAAAGCCGTCGGTACCGAAGCGTTTGTCCGTGTGCGTGTCGGTATCTCTCCGGCGACAGCTTCCGGCAAACTAAAAAAACCAATCGGTGAGGAAGTGGTCAATAAATTTATTCTCGGAAAATTTTCAAAGAAGGATGAAGAAGGTCTAAAGAAAATCTCAAAAAATCTTCAAGCCGCATTGGCACTTTTGGTCAGTGAAGGCAAAGAGCGAGCGATGAATGAGTGGAATGGGAAACTTTAGGTTGAAGCAAAGATAGTTTCCGCAACATATTCCGAAGAAGCCCCGCAGACAAATTTGATTGGTCGGCAGTACTCTGCCGAAATTTGTCGAGGACTAGAAAACCCATCCGCTGGAGATGGGTTTTCGGGGTTCGGAGGAATATGTTGCGGAAAGGTTACTTTCCCTCAGACAACGCAAGTGTCATTCTCTGATCCTTCGGCTCAAACAAAGTGATCTTGAACGCATAGCTCTTTCCGAGTGAGAGTTTTTCGCGCATTTTACTTTCATTTCCAAACTCTGAAACATGAACGAGGCCAGCAACACCTTCTTCAATAGAAGCCAGGGCGCCGTGTTTGTTGAATTTGATGATAACAGCCTGAACAACATCATCTTTCTTGAATTTCTTCTCAGCTTCGATCCATGGGTTTGGTCGCAATGCCTTGATTGAAAGAGAAATTTTGCCTTCTTTTATATCGATGACTTTAGCGCGAACTTTGTCGCCAACTTTAAACATTGCTTTGATGTTGTCGACTAGGCCCCAGTCGATTTCAGAAATGTGCACGAGGCCTTCAAGTTCTTCTTCAAGCTTAATGAAGAGACCGAAATCAACAATGCCGGTGATAACGCTTTCAACCACATCGCCAACTTCATACTTGTCGATAATTTTCTCCTTGTTCTTCAACTCAGGATTCTTTTCAGAGAAAATAAGTTTTCCTTCCTTTGGAATTGCGCCGATGATCGAAACCGTAATTTTCTGACCAATAAGTTTCTTCAACTCTTCGAGGATGCGGTCTTTGTCACCATCAGTAACTCGAGGATAATGGGAAGTGTTCAACTGTGACGCTGGCAAAAAGCCAACGATACCTTGCCAGTTCATGATGAGACCACCTTTGTTCGCATCGTGAACAGGAAGTTCGTAAACATTTTTGTTCTTGATCGCTTCTTCCGCTTCGTTCCAGATAATTGCCTGGCGAGCTTCTTTAAGGGAAATCTCAATGTAACCCTGTTTGTTGTCGACAGAAACGACCTTACCGGCAATGCTGTCGCCGATGTTGACCTTCTTTATAATGTCTCGGGCGTTGATGTATTCGCGACCGAAAATGATACCTGTTCCAAACGGAGGCAAATCGACGAAGACTGAAGCTTTGTCGAGAGCGATTACGGTACCTTCAACAACGTCACCAACTGTTGGCGGAGTTTTTGAATCAGCAAAAAACTTACCCATCAAGGTATCTTTTTTGGCTTGTTCTTCAGCGCTGAGCACAACTTCTGCACCTTTCTTCTTCGAAACCTTCTCTTTTTTCTCTGCTTTTTCTAATGTTTTTGTTGTCATGTGAAATTGCGAAGCGAGTATTGCAGGCCTGTTTTCCGTGACGGTATTTGGCCTAAACCTGCAAGGTTAGCTCGCTTCAGCGGTTAATAATTTCGAACGACGAACGTGGGGATAATATATTGGAAAAGGGGAGTTTTGTAAAGGGGTTTTAAGATAAAGAAAAACCCCGCAGTGGCGCGGGGTCGTAGAACAGGTCGAATTCAATTATCGTCGTCTTTCAGCGAGTCGAGCAAACGACTGGCGGCTTCCTGGCTCAAGTGTTCATCCTTGAGTTTTTTCTCGAGCGCTGTGTAAATCTCGAGCTGGGCAGGATCATTGACATCGAACACGAAGATGATGCCGTGGTTTGACAGCCTGGTGTCTTTGCCGACCTTAAGCAAGCCTTGTTCTTTTGTCCAGCTGAAGCAGTGCCACTGGGTATTGTCGCTAACCAGCCGGAGTCCCCATCGGTCGAAGCCCTCGTATATCAAAAGGGGAATTGCTTTAAGCGGCATCTCCGACTTGTCGATGAAAAACTCCTCGTTGTACACGGCGACGCTCAGACGGCCCTTGGCTTCTACGTCGCTTACCTCAGGCTTAGGACGTTCCTTGCGTTTCTCGGGCATTTCTTTTCTCCGGTTGAGTTTGCGGGTTAATGTGTTCTTTCATCAAAATATCATGGTTATATATTTTTGTCAAACCACCGTAATGGTTCAATAGCTTAGCAACACCTATGTTTTATTTCAGACCAACCTTTGTTTTTATTAGTCGAATATCGTCTTCGAGATTATCAATTCTTCGTTCATGCCCACCAATAGAAATGTTCTCGATTCGGTCAAGGCGATTATTAACCCCGTCCATTCTTTCTTCAAATTCGTCTTTGGTGACCATTTGGTCGAAACCATTTTTCACGGAAATTGCTAAACCATCAACCGTAGATGTTAGGTCATCTAGTTTTACACTCAACACACCAACTGTAGATGTTAAGTTCTCTAATTTTACATCAAGCGCATTAACTGTAGACGCCAGATCGTTTAGTTTTGCGCCAGACGTACCGACTATGGACGCCAGATTATCCAGCTTTAAACCAAAAGTATCAATTTTTTGCTCTAGTGTGTTCGTATTTCCCATAACTTTATTTGATTAATTATAACTCTGTCGATTTCTGAAACGCAAACACTTTAGCAAGCAGACAATCAAATTCTGATAAAGAAAAGATAAAGAACCAGTTTTTCTCGTTTTTCCCATGGAAATCACCAAAAATAGGTGTTATAATGCCCGCACTATGGTCATCTCATACCTAGGCGCGGAAGCTTTTAAGATTCAATTTGGCGACATTACGATCGCTTATAATCCCGTTTCAAAAGATTCAAAACTTAAGTCGACCAGTTTTGGTTCTGACATTGTTTTGGTGAGCACAAACCACGAAGACATGAACGGCACCGAAAATGCCGCTCGTGGCGACAAGTTGCCGTTTATCATAAACGGTCCGGGTGAATATGAAATCAAAGGAGTTTTCGTTCACGGCTTTCCAAGTGTTTCAAAATACGGTGGCAAAGAAAAAATCAATACAATATATACAGTGTCGCTCGAAAATATGAACCTTTGTTTCCTCGGCGCCCTTGGTTCGACCGATATTTCGAATGAAGTTTTAGAAGAACTCCAGGAAATCGACATTCTTTTTGTGCCAATCGGTGGTGGCGACGTGCTTTCACCAGCCGAAGCCTATAAACTAGCGGTTTCACTTGAGCCGAAGATTATTGTGCCGATGCATTATGGTCCAGAAATGAGTGTTACTGCCGGTGCGGCCATTAAAACCTTCCTAAAAGAAGGTGGGGAAGAATCTGCCGATAAACATGATAAACTGACAGTAAAGAAAAAGGATTTGGAGGGCAAAGAGGGAGACATTGTCGTCATTAATCCTTCAGTTTAATTAAGATTAATCAGTTTATTAATATGGCTAATTTAATTGAAAATTTACGGGGAAAATCGGAAACTTCGAGAAGAATGATTTCTCTTGTGTCGGCATTTGTCATTACTTTCTTTATCGGCACGGTTTGGGTTTCGACTTCTTTCCCAAGCGTTATGGGTGAACATAAGGGTGGCAGTAATGAACCGGTTTTGGCCAAAAGCGAGAGTCAGAAAAGCCAGGATGGACCAGTTGCTGAGTTTGGTGGTAATGTTGCTCTTTCCTTTGCGGCCGTAAAGGATCAGCTCGCTTCTATCGGTCAATATTTTAAACAAACAGATTACTACGCGGAAGATGAACTTGTACCGCTTGAAGTGATATCACCGGATGGCCAAACGACAGACGATCAAAAGACATATGAGCGATAAGGATTCGAAAAAACCTAAGAAAGATGATGTAAAAGATGAAGGAGCGGGAGTACCGTCGCTTTTTTCTGCGAACGTTATAGATCGAAGTATTACAACCGAGATGAAAGAGTCGTATCTCGACTATGCGATGTCAGTTATCACTGCCCGTGCTTTGCCCGATGTCCGCGACGGTCTGAAACCAGTTCATCGCCGAATTCTTTACGCCATGCTCGAAAAGGGTCTGACCGCTTCGGCCAAATTCCGAAAGTCAGCGGTCGTGGTTGGAGACGTCCTTGGAAATTATCATCCGCACGGCGACGTGGCGGTTTATGACTCCATGGTTCAGATGGCTCAGGATTTTAAAATGCGTTATCCGCTTATTTTAGGTCAGGGTAATTTTGGAAATATCGACGGCGATCCGCCAGCGGCCATGCGTTATACCGAGGCCAAGATGTCGAAACTTTCGGCCGAAATTTTGCGCGACATTGAAAAAGAAACTGTTGAATGGCGATCAAACTACGACAATACTCGAAAAGAACCGACCGTTTTGCCGTCTGCGACTCCAAACCTTGTCTTGAACGGCACCCTTGGTATTGCCGTTGGTATGGCCTCAAACTGTCCGCCGCACAATTTGCGTGAAGTATCACAGGCTATTTTGCACCTTGTTGATAATCCTGAAGCACCGACCGAAGAGCTTCTCGAATTCATCCAAGGCCCAGATTTCCCAACTGGCGGTGTGGCTTTCAGCCGAAAAGATATTCATCATGCGTCTGCCACTGGCCGCGGCGGCGTCGTTGTCCGTGGTATTGCCGAAATTGTCGAGACTAAAGCCGGTGTAAATCAGATCGTTATTTCTGCGATTCCTTACCGCGTTAACAAATCTGACCTCATCATTAAAATCGCCGACCTTGTTCGTGAGAAAAAAGTCGAGGGCATCAAAGGCCTTCGCGACGAATCAACAAAAGACATTCGAATCGTCATCGACCTCAAGTCCGGTGGCCACCCTCAGAAAGTTTTGAACGCACTTTACAAAATGACTCAGCTCGAGGAAACCTTTCACTACAATCTCGTGGCTCTTGTCGACGGCGTGCCGCAAACCCTTTCCATTAAAAGCATGCTCGCTGAGTTTATCGAGCATCGCAAGACGGTTATTCGTAAGCGCACCGAGTACGATCTTAAGAAAGCTCTCGAGCGTGAACATATTTTGCTCGGTTTGACCAAGGCGCTCGATCATATCGACAAAATCATCAAGCTCATCAAGGCGTCAAAGGATACTCCAGACGCTCATCGAAGTTTGATGAAAGAATTTAAATTTAGTGCTTTGCAGGCAACGGCGATTTTGGAAATGCGTTTGCAGAAGCTTGCTGGCCTCGAGCGCAAGAAACTCGAAGACGAACTCAACGCCGTTCAACTTTTCATAAAGAAATGTCAGGAAATTTTGGCCAGCGTTAAAAAAATCGTTGAAATCATCAAAAACGAAACAAAAGAAATTGCCGAAAAATACGGTGACGATCGACGTACCTTGATCATGAAACAAGGCGCCCGAATTCTTTCTGTTGAAGATCTTGTTCCGGAAGAAGAAAACGCCCTCGTTTTGACTGCTGGTGGTTATGTAAAACGCACAAAGCCAGAAGAATTCCGCAAACAAAAACGTGGCGGTGTCGGCGTGGTTGATTTGGAAACTAAGGAAGAGGATTTTGTCACTCATTTAATGATTGGAAGTACTCACAGCGACATTCTATTTTTCACAGACAAAGGAAAGGTCTTCCAAATAAAAATGTACGAACTTCCAGAAGGAAAACGAGCAACCCGCGGAAAATCTCTCAACAATTTCGTGGCACTCGAAGCCGATGAAAAAGTAACCTCAATTTTACCTATGCCAAAAGACACCAAGAAT
This sequence comes from uncultured Candidatus Saccharibacteria bacterium, assembly GCA_964390475.1. GTDB lineage: Bacteria > Patescibacteriota > Minisyncoccia > Phycocordibacterales > DATGWK01 > JAHFLV01. Next base: position 8,052 of record CAYMIB010000017.1, read on the forward strand.
GAAAAACTTTCCCTCCTTATGATTACCAAAAATGGTGTTGGTAAACGGGTGGCCGCTTCTAGTTTTCACGACGTTCGCCGCAGTGGTTTGATTGCGATCAAACTCAAAGCCGGTGACCAACTCGTTTCTGCTTCTTTTGTTGGAGCGGGCGATAGCGCGATTTTGGCAACTAAAAAAGGCCAATCAATTCGTTTCAAGGAATCTGATCTTCGAGAAATGGGCCGTGGCGCCGGTGGCGTTCGAGCGATGAAACTTGGCAAGGGTGACAGCATTGTGGCCGCTCAGGTTATTTCAAAAGAAGATAAAACTGCTTCGTTCTTGATCATCAGTAGCAACGGTTATGGTAAGCGTACTGAAATTGACGAATATAAAATTCAAAATCGCGGTGGTTCGGGTATCAAAACTTCAAAAGTCACTCCAAAAACAGGCGACATCATTTCCGGCATGATCGTAACCGAAGAAATCGAAGAGCTTGTCGCAATTTCTCAAAAAAGCCAGGTCATTCGCACTGACGTGAAAGAAATTCCTTTGCTTGGGCGATCGACTCAAGGTGTGAGGATTATGAAGTTGAGGGAGAAAGATCAGATTGCGTCGCTTATTTGTTTTTAAAGTTTTCTTTTATTGCTTTTTCGAACCCCGAAAGACCTGCTCCAGCGGCAGGTCTTTCTAGTCCTCGGCACATTTCGCCGGAGTACCGGCGTCCAAGCAAATGTGCCTGCGGGGCTTCTCAAAAGCAAAACAAGAGAATTTAGACAAACAAGCTGATGTGTTTGACTTTTGGCTTGGTTTCTGTATACTAGGAACGTGTCTGTGGGCGAAAGCCCCTTTCGGCACACGAAAAAGAAATTTTTCTGAAGCTGAAGCCAGGCACACTAAAACACACCAGCAATGGTGTTTTTTAGTGCCTCATGATACTCCAAAATATTGGTTTCCCATTCCCAACTTTGAGTATTATAACCCTTACGTCTATTGGATGCTTTTTGCCAACTCTTGCTACGATTGCGTATTGTGTTGATTTTTGTTTTTCCACTACTTTTTTATCTTCTTTAGCGATTTTTTTAATCCAAACTATTCTTTTTGTATAAACAGAGGAAGCCCCTTTAATTACAGGAATGGCTAGTGGTACAAGAGTGAGTTTATGGATTCTTTCCTTGATACTTCTGGGGAATCTGTTTGGTTTAAAAAGTAAATGATGGAAACCGTCAGCGTTAAAAGTCACTGTTTTACCTATTGCAGGACAAAAAACCTCGCCGAAGGTTCGGTAAACAGCTTTCGTGTTTTCACTTAGTAGTCGGCAGTATTTTTCAGGGGGTAATTTCATGAAAAGGAATATTTTTACACACGAACGTTAAAGAACTTCTTAATTTTTAATAAAGGGCGTTGTCGGGATTTATCCCTACAAACCCTGAATTTTTCGGGCTACAATTTACTCACATGTTCTCCGACCCGAAAAAAAATCTCGAGCAGTTTGATTTGGCACCAGGTATGAGAGTGGCGGATTTTGGTTCGGGGGCTGGTTACTATACTTTTCCACTGGCACACAAGGTGGGTCCGTCAGGTCAGGTTTTTGCGCTCGATATTCAAAAAGATTTGTTGGTTACGCTCAAACATGAAGCGATGAAAGCCCATCTTTCAAATATCGAGGTCGTGCGGGCTGACTTCGACCAGCCAAACGGCACGAAGCTTAAAACTGGAGCTATTGAGCGCGGGGTGGTCGCCAATGTTTTGTTTCAGGTCGGGAATAGGGAAAACCTAGTTAGCGAAATTGCTCGTGTCACTCGCACAGGTGGTCTGGTATTGGTTGTCGATTGGGCGGATTCTTTTGGTGGTATTGGCCCAGAGCCCAGCGCCATTTTTTCGAAAGAAAAATGCAAAGAGTTTTTTGAAAAAGCCGGTTTCGTCATTGAAAAAAGCATCGAGGCGGGGATACATCACTACGGTTTCGTCTTTAAAAGGGTGTAGAATATAAGGAGCAAGCCAAAATCCATGAAGGGAATGAGTAAATTTCAAATAATTCTCACCGCAATTTTCGGGGCTTTTATTCTCATTGGTGTTTTGGTTTTTTCTTTCGGCCAAAGCTCAAAGTCTGACGAAATAGCTAAGGCCACGATTTGGGGCACGATGAGCAATTCCACCTTCTCAAATTTCTTAAAGGAATCAGGTTTGGATCAGGACAAACTGCTTAAAATAACCTATGTTGAAAAGAGAAAAGACACCTTCGACCAAGATTTCATCGAAGCTTTGGCTGTGGGCAAGGGACCGGATCTATTTTTCTTACCGCAAGACAGTATTTTGAAGCATGAGGACAAGATTTTCCCAATACCTTATGCGTCTTTTTCCGAAAGGATGTTCAAAGACGCTTTTATAGAAGAAAGTGAATTGTATTTAACACAAAATGGTATTCTCGGCCTACCATTCATGGTTGACCCGATGGTTATGTATTGGAATCGGGACTTTTTCACCAGTGCTGGGCTTAGCGTGCCGCCAAAAAGTTGGAGCGATATGTACGATCTTTCGACTAGGCTGACGGTCCGTGATTCTAGTCTAAATATAAGCAAGGGAACTTTGGCTTTTGGTGAATACAACAACGTTGCGAATGCTAACGAGCTCATTGGGCTTTTGATAATGCAGGCTGGTAACCCGATCACTACCCGCGGAGCTGATGGCGAGTCGATAAACAACCTTTTTTCTCAACGCTTCGACGCTCCAATTGCGCCGACTATCCAAGCCGTTAATTTTTATACTGAGTTCGCTAATCCACTAAAGCCTTTTTATACCTGGAACCGTTCATTGCCGAACTCAAAAGTTTTTTTCCTGTCGTCTGACTTGGCGATCTATTTCGGTTTTGCCTCTGAATTGGCCGACATTCGTCTTAAAAATCCAAATCTAAATTTCGCCGTTGCCCCGATTCCGCAATCCAAAGATGCAACCCGCACGACAACATTTGGTCGAATGGTGGCGCTGGCTATTCCGAAAAATTCGCAAAACGTGGCCGGTGCTTATGCCGTGGCGCTTAAAATGACTAATGCCACTAGCTTGACGGCGATGACTCGGGTTACAAATTTGCCACCGGTGAGACGGGAACTATTGGCTATTCGTCCAACCGAGGCTTTTATGTCGGTTTTCTATGATGGTGCTATTCAGTCCAGAGCTTGGCTTTCGCCTGAACCGGCTAAACTCAGCCCAATTTTTAAAGAAATGGTAGAGTCTTTGACTGCCGGTCGGGCAAACACCCTTCAGGTTGTTTCAAAGGCTAACGAACAGCTTAATATCGTACTTAAATGATTAAAAAAAATTTCCTGACCACATTTTTATCCCTGTTTATTGTTTCTTTTTTTATTTTGACCTTTTTTGTTTTTCCGAACGCCGTCCTTGCTCAGTCAGGCACGTTTAAAATTTTGCCTGACTGTGGTGTTGATTGCGGATTTCCACAATTTGTTGAGCTAGCAGGAAATGTTATTAAATTTTTGATTCTCCTTTCTATTCCCGTAGCCACCATCTCTTTCGCTTGGGCTGGCTGGCTTATGCTGACGGCCGGCGGCAATTCCGGCCAAGTCGAAAAGGCCAAAGGTATTTTTACGGATGTCCTTATTGGTCTTTTGTTTGCGTTGACTGCCTGGTTGATTGTTCAGCTTATTATGAGCGCCTTACTTGACCCTTGTAGTTATTGGAATCCATTAACAACTCAATCAGCGCCCAACTGTCCACCTAAACCATAGTAAAATTGTGGTGAGGCATGATCTGTTACAATAACTAAAGTAATATGAACAATTTGATGAAATACGTTTCTTGGTTGGTAGTAATCGCGTTTTTCTTGGTCCCAATGGTTGTTACCGCCGACCTTGTTGGCCACGATCCCGTAGATCCTGTCGGTATAAGCAACCCACTAAAAGGTTCTGATAGTCTGCAGGGTTTTGTTAAGGTAGTTTTGGAAAATATTGTTTTACCGATTGGTTCTGTAGTCATTGTTTTCATGATCATATACAGCGGTTTTCTTTTTGTGACTGCTCGTGGAAATGAATCCAAACTAGAAACCGCGAAGCATACCCTTCTTTATGTAATCATCGGGGCCGCAGTCCTGCTTGGCTCAGTTGCGATTTCCAAAGTTATTGACGGTACACTTTGTGAGATTGCTCCGGATTTGCCTAATTGCGGACGTCCTGTTGGTTCACCGTCACCGACAGTGACTCCGTTTGGGCCTCAACCATGAAAAAAACTCTCTTTCTCTTTGTCGCAATCGTTGTAGTCAGTGTTGTTTTTCCGACACCGCTTTTTGCGGCGATTTGTACTTCTGGTCCAACACCGGCCACTTTCACTGACTTGGTTTGTTTGTTCACCGATTTAGCCGAGACAGCCATTCCGGTTGTGGCCGGCCTAGCTTTGGTGGTTTTCTTCTGGGGCCTAGCCAAATTCATCCTTCACTCTGGTGATGAAAAAGGCCGGGAAGAAGGCAAGGAAGTAATGAAATGGGGCATCATCGCCCTCTTTGTTCTGGTCTCTATCTGGGGGATTGTGTTTTTTCTAACCCGAGATATTTTTGGAGAGAACCTTGTCATCCCTAGGTTGCCGCCTGAAAGGGTTCGATGATGTAGTATTAAACAGGTAATAAACGAATATATGAATAAAAAACTTAAATTAATTGCCGGTATGGTGTTTGGCGTCATTGTTTTATTTCCATTTAATCTGTTGGCACAACTTGGTCCACCAGCCGATGATGGTGTACCAAGTTCATTTATTAATACAAGCGGCAGTTTTACTCGAACGGGATCACTTATCAGTGGCCTTGGCGGATTGGTTAACACGTTGATTTTGGTTGTCGCCGCCCTTGCCCTTCTTTATTTCTTCTGGGGTTTGGCCAAGTTTATTCTGAATGCCGCCAGCGAAGACGCTCAAAAGGAAGGGAAAAATATTATGAAATGGGGTATTGTCGCTCTATTTGTTATGGTCTCTATTTGGGGTATCGTTCGGTTTATTGGTGACGAGCTCAAAATAACCAACAACACCGATCTATCAATTCCTGGGTTTAAACAGACCCGTTAATAATTAATTTATGAACGGAGCTAAAGGAATAATCCAAGGAATCGGCGGGCTTGTTTATATGCTTATTCCGATTTCGGCCTCGCTGGCCCTGCTTTTTTTCTTCTGGGGCCTAGCCAAATTCATCCTTCACTCTGGTGATGAAAAAGGCCGGGAAGAAGGCAAGGAAGTAATGAAATGGGGCATCATCGCTCTATTTGTCCTAGTCTCCATCTGGGGGATTGTGTTTTTCATCAGGGGTGAGCTAGGAATATCTGAAATATTGAGTATTTAAGTTTGGACGATTTGATTTTGTGAAAGTTTGATTTTGTGAACAGTGGCGTTGTGTGGCCAGTATTCGGGTGTTAGTATGAAAAAGACGTAGATTTAAAAAATCGCGGGAACATTAAAAATTTATAGATTTATTTATTAAAAAAATGAAAAAACTTATTATTGGAGCCCTGATTTTTTCTCCGATTATCGCTTCTGCTCAGTTGGGCAACATCCAAAACATCATCGAGTCAGTTAGAAGAATAATCGACACCCTTATTCCTCTTGTCGCCGCCCTTGCCCTCCTTTATTTCTTCTGGGGTTTGGCTAAGTTTATTCTCGCTTCTGATGACGAAGAAGCTCGTGGAAAAGGTAAGCACATTATGATCTGGGGCGTGGTTGCTTTGTTCGTGATCGTTTCTGTTTGGGGTTTGGTTCGCTTTATCGGAGATGCAATTGGAATTCAGCCTGGAAACACTGATCAAAACATTCCTGGTATTGGAAACTAGTTTTCTCTCAAGTTTCTTTACTTGGTTTTTATTCCCAAAATGTCTATTAATGCCTTCCTTGATAAGGTAAATCAGTTTATTCTGAATCCGCTGATTATTCTGATGTTCGTGGTGGCTCTTCTGGTTTTTTTCTGGGGTCTGGTTGAGTTTATCTATAAGGCTGGTAGCGAAGATGGTAGAGAAGTCGGCAAGCGAAACATGATGTGGGGGATTGCCGGAATGGTTATCATGGTTTCCGTTTACGGCATTATTCGACTCATCCTTCAGACTTTTGGCATCAGCGGCTCTGCGCCATATATAGGGTTGTAGTTTTTGGCAAAATGAAAGGGGGCCTTTTGGCCCCCTTTTGGTAACTCCTTTCTTTTTACATCTTGGACACCAAGGTGATCTTGATGTTCACGTCACGCATTTCGAGTGACTGGTACCTGACCTGGTTGGCACCCTCATCGCCCGCATAACTCAGTTTTCCTGGCCCATCGGTGCCCTTTTTGCCGAGATCAGTCTCGTAGTTGACTTCACCGTCTGGTTTGGCCACAAATCGCCAACCTTCACCAGGGATTTCCTGCCACTCTGTCCATTCTCCAGGTGTGCCTGGGATGCCGGATGATTTGGCGACGATGTCGACAGATAGTGCGGGCAGGTTTTCATTACCGACTTGACGTTGAGTTTGTGAAATTTGAACCTCTTTTGGCCCGTCTGTACTCACATACGACTTGACGAACGAAAGGCTTACTCCAAAAACCAAACTACCACCGAGTAGGACCGTGACCATCAGTGAAGGAACAAGCTTTCCAACCTTGTACACACCGACAATAATGCTGATGATGGTCGGTATGGAGTATGTGAGCCACTTGTCACCCCATAACCACCTGAAGGTGTCTGGGAAGAAGTGTGAGGCAAAAAGAAGGTACGCAAACCAAATGGCAAAAACGATTGCCGGAAGACCTGCTCGACCCTTGAAGAATCTTTCGAGAAACTCAAGGATGACGCTGAATGCGTCCCTAATCGGGGGACTAAGTCCAGCAATCCGAGCTTTCATCCCAGATGTTCCGGTGTGTATGACCGCTATTGCTGCAGCCAGCACAACTATGAGCCCGATGAGTCCCAGGATTCGCCACCAGTTGAAACCAGCACCTGTTCCTTCTGCTGCTGGGATCTTGTTTATCCTGAAAATGACAAATCCTGCCAACAAGCAGATGATTACCAGCACCCCAATGACCACTGTTTTCCAGTAGTTTCTTGTCCAAATACTGATGGGATTCATCCAGACCATGATTACCTCCGTTTGTTTTGATGAACTTCTTTCAACAATGTATCATCTTTTATAAATATGTCAAATGAAAAAACCGTCCAGCTGGGCTGAACGGTTGGTGAACATGATTTCACGTTGTAGGCTTATCTTCTTTGGGTGCAGTGGACGCACTTGGTGTGAGCATCAATCCAGCTTTCGATGGATCAAATACCAAAGTACTCGCCTTTGACCCAACGATCGCGTCACGCAGTGCCTCAGTCTTGAGGATATCAATGCCGCCAGGAACGACGTTGGCTGCTCTGAAGGTTGCTCTGATGCGTCGATTGTTAGCCTTGGTTACTTGGTCAATTTGGTAGACCTGGGCATCGGTTCGGGTTCTTATTGCCTTAGCGTCACCCTTGGCGTCTTCGTCTTTCACCTTGTTCAATTCCTCGGCGACGGCTTTGGCGGTTGTTGCCTTTGTCAGTGCCTTGTCCTCACTCGGATCATGGAGCTGGAGATCAAAGAGCTGTATTGCCACAACTTTGACCCCGAATAATTCATCCAAACCAGTCGGACCGTCGTTGACCAAGTGCATGATCTCGTTTTCGAATGAAGCAGCAGCAGGGTTTGGTCCTTGCATTGCTGGCATCAGACCAGCGTTGTGGAGTTTAATCAGGCACTGTCTTAACTCATCGATGGTTCTTGTGCTCGCGTACAGACGAACTGCGCTCATGACTCTGGCCGTTGCTTCGGTCAAGTAAGACCCGGTTGGTTGAACCCCAAACATTGCTTTCTGTGGGTTTGTTGCCTGAAGAGTCGTGAGTGTTTCGATGTCGTAGGGAATGTTACCACTTGTTTCTGCAGCGGGCGCTGTCATCGGGTACGGATTCCTGAAAAGCATCGATTTAACGATCTCTTTTCGGTCCTCAACCTCATGCCTTGCCTGACCAGAAATTTTCAGTTTCGACCAGCTGAACCAGTACTTGAACACGTTGTAGATCGGCCACAGGCCGACAATGTAGATTCCAGTGAGCTGACTGAGGATGTTTACCCCCGTGTCTTTCTCGCCTGGTGCGAGTGGGCGAAGCTTGCCCGTGTCCTTCTCGATAAGGTAGCCCTTGATGCTCTCGACTGCCCTGTGGAAGGACTTGCTTTTCATTACGAATCGAATCTGACCCTCCGATACAAACATGAAGAAAATGTCAAAGTAAGCCAAGAGGTAGATGGTCAGCGCCAAGACGACCACAATGAGACCTGCATACAACAAGTACTCAAGAAGATACATAAGCTCTTGAAACATGGTTCTACTCCAGTGCGCTTGCGCGCGTTGTTTTCGATGAACAAAATCCCAACTAAGGGACTATTTTTCTGATTCAGACTCTATCAGGTTTATACAAAAAGTCAAGTTGATGACAGATCAGGAAAATTAGTTGAAAAACGGTAGCTTATTTCGCATTCGGATCAGCCTGATGAACTCCAAAAGTATTGCCTTCAGTGTCTAGAAAATAACCCTGCCAAGCCATGCCTGGGATGGCGAATTTTGGCATAGCGATGACGCCACCGTTAGTGAGAATTTTGTCTGAAGCCTGTTCGTAATTTTCGACTTGCACGGTGCAGACAAAAGAATTCACTCCGCACTGTTTTGTTGGGTGCTCCTGTTCTGGAGTTTTTGCTGGGCGTTTCAAAAGACCGCCGTTGATGCCGGGTTCTTTGCTGTTTTTCGGCGCGGTCATGACACCCCAATAATCCCATCCAAGGCCAGGGTATTTTTCTATATTCCAACCAAAAACTTCTCTGTAAAATTTCGCTGCGCGTTCTGATTCATCGGCTTGAATTTCAAAATGGACAACTCTGTTCATGTTATTTTTTTATGTAATAAAGTCTTATATGTGATTGTATCTCAAAACAGTGCATCACAAAAATAAAAATGACCAACGCGCGACGCGCTGGTCATAGAGGATCTATCTAGCCTTACTTTTTTTGATCAGTTGCTGAATGCCCGCGAGAGTCTGCTCTTTTTGAGCGAGCTTTCTCCGTGTTGTGGCAAGCTTTTCTCCGAGTCGCTTTGTGCCGGGACTCACCAGCTTTAATGCGGCTTCAGCTTGGTCAGCTCGGACGGTCAGATCCCTGATTCGTTGCTCAATGACCAAACTCTGGTCAGAGTTGCTCCCAAGTAGTTTGCCGTCTTTGGGATTTTTTGGACAAGTACCAAATGGATCAATGCCAGCGGGGCCACCCGAATTAGACGGACCCATCCAGCAACCACAATCGTACTTGCAATCCGAGGTTCCGCCTAAACTTGGATAATCGTGTCCACCATATTCTTTCTTTGTATCATGACCGTTCGGCACAGGGAACTCCTTTCAATGTTTAAGGATCTTTTGTAACTGCTGACAATATACATAAGGCCGAACACAAGGTCAACAAAACTCAAACCAAAACCGAAAAATATTGTGCCGAGGAGAGGACTTGAACCTCCATGGGTTACCCCGCTTGCTCCTAAGGCAAGTGCGTCT
>CAYMIB010000018.1:0-16406 GCA_964390475.1 uncultured Candidatus Saccharibacteria bacterium
ACACAAAATTTATAAGTCAATTAAAAAAATTCTCACTTCAGTTAATAAAGTGTTAGCAAACTGTTTATAGCTTCGAAATACTGTTGATAACTACCCTTCCTTTTATTTACCTTTTAACTTATTTGTTTTTTATTGGCAATGAAACACTAAAAACGCTTCCTTTTTTATTTTTATTAGATCTAGCCATTACCTCTCCCCCATGAGTTTCCGCCACCCATTTAACGATCGCCAATCCCAAACCAAGGCTATTCCCACCAGATTGGTTGTATCTGTCAGCCCTATAAAACCTCTCAAAAACGTGAGGTAAATCTTCTTTAGATATACCAACCCCGTCATCTGCCACGTTTATAGTGATAAAACCATCTGACTTTTTGGCATCAATCACGGTGTGGCCGTTTTGATTACCGTAAATAATCGAATTTTTAACAAGATTAACGAACATTTTTTCCAAATACCCAACGTCTCCAATAATACTAATGTCTGGAATGTTTTTTGAAACAATCGAAATATTTTTATGGCGAGCGATAACCTTGCACCTTTTTACAACAGTAGTAATAAGAGGTCTGAGTTCTATTTTTTTGTAAACAATTCTATTTTTTAATTCCCAGGCTCGAGAAGTAATCAGAGACAAATCTGCCAAAATAGCCGCCACATGCTTTATCTCATTATTTACAGCCCGAAGAGCGCTTTTTGCTGACTTTTCCCCACCACTCATCATTGCTAGATCAACATTGCCCTTCATGATTGCGATCGGGGTACGGAGTTCATGTGTAGCATCAGCGATTGACTCAACACGGAGTTTCTCGGCTTCGAGAAGTTTTTTTGATTCTTTTATAAGCTCCACCTTTTTTCGTTCAGTTATATCGCGAATGTTGCATTGGATAACGAGGGTGTGGCCTGCAATATATGAATTACTTACGAATTCGACATCTATCAGTCGCCCGTCCTTTGTTTCTAAGGGCAAATCATCGTATCGAATAAAGCCATCCTTTTGCAAAATTTTAAAAACGTCTCTAGAGGCCTTTAGGTTTTTAAAGACGCCGACTTCCCATAATTTTTTATCTAAAAATTCCTCCTTGGTATAGCCAAGGAGTTTTACTAGGTATGGATTAACCTCAGTAATTTGGCCGGTTTCGGAGTCCAGTATGAGTATTCCGTCATGGGCAGTTTCAAAAAGTCTCCTGTATTTAATCTCAGACTCATCCAATCTTTTTTTAATATTGTTTTTAGTCATTTGATTTAAATAAATACCTGGTCGTCAATTAGTTTTAAATTTACTCCTTTAAGACAAATCCAACGCTTCGAACGGTATGAATCAACTCTTTTTTACCACCCTTGTTTATTTTCGTTCGCAGATATTTTATGTGAACATTCAGCTCATTATTTGACTCGGCGAATTCTGGCCCCCAGGCATGATCGATAAGTTTTCTCCTGCTTATGGCTTCACCGTTGTTTGAAATCAAAGTGTCTAACAATTTGTATTCTTTTGGAGTAAGTGGAATGATTTTCCCCGCTCGACTAACTTCATGTTTTCTTTTGTCCATAAGCAAGTCAGAAAAAGTGACGACGTTTGAATCAGTCTTTTTGCGACGTCGAAGAATGGCGCGAACCCGAGCAAATAGCTCATGTAGGCCGAAGGGTTTTATAAGATAGTCGTCAGCGCCAGCGTCGAGGCCTGTAACCCGGTCCTCAGCACTTCCTCTGGCGGTCAGCATGATGATCGGGGTGTGAATGTCATGCGCCCGCAGTTCCCTACAAACGGTAACCCCATCTTTTTTAGGAAGCATTATGTCGAGAATAATCAAAGCATAATTATTCTTCAGTGCTTTAGCTAAACCAGATTCACCATCAAACGCCGCGTCAACAGAATAGCGCTCAGTCTTTAGCGCTCTCTTTAAAATCGTCACCAACTTTTTTTCGTCTTCAATGATTAGAATACTCATATAATATGCGTGTACTATATTAATCTTTTATTAAATTTTTGTAAACCTCTGATTATGCTCAAGGGACAAAAATGGTTGAGAGTCAAGCCACACAAATTACAGATTTCCGTTAAAATTCAAACATGGAATCCATGCTCATCCTCGACGTCATTCCCCTTTCGCGCGGGATCAACAAAGACACGCTCAGCTATTTTTCGGCCGAGGTGGTGCCGGCTGGAGCGATTGTGAAGGTACCTTTGCGTGGAAAAATTGTAAGCGCCCTTGTCGTGTCGAGTCGGCCAGTGGCGGAGAATCGGCTTGAGCTTAAAAGCGCGGCCTTTACGTTTAAAAAAATTTTGTCAGTTGGCGCAGCTGAACTTTTGTCGGCGCCGTTCATGGCCGCCGCTAAAAAATCGGCGGACTATCACATTGCCTCGCTTGGCAGTTTACTTTTTTCCATCTTGCCAAAAATCGTCCTCGAAAATGCCGCAGATTTGGCAAGCGTCAAATCTCCAGAAAGAAAACCGGAACTTTTGCACGGAGCAATTCTTCAAAGTGATGACGATGAGAGATTTTCCAACTATCGCTCGCTCGTGCGGGAAGAATTTGCTAAGGGCCGATCAGTTTTTCTTTGTATGCCAACCGCAAGCGACATCAAACGAGCTGAAAAATTGCTTGAAAAAGGCATTGCTGAGTATTCGTACATTTTTCACAACGGCATTAAAAAGAAAGATTTTATTTCTAGATGGAATTCCCTTGCCGCCGAAAAGCATCCGGTGTTTATAATCGGCACCGGACAGTTTTTATGTGTGCCGCGCCACGACATCGGCACGATTGTTCTCGAGCGGGAAAATTCTCGCTCTTACAAAAGTCAGTCACGGCCGTACACCGACTTGCGCCATTTCGCTGAAATGTTTGCCAAAGAAACCGGCACAAAAATTATTTTCGCCGATGCCTTGCTTCGAACAGAAACCGTCTGGCGATATCGAAACGATGAATTCCGGGAAGTTGTACCGCCGTCACTTCGCATTCAGACCGCGGCCGATTCGCGGATTATTGACATGCGAAAAGTCAGAACGGTTGGCACGAAGTTTGATCCCCTTTCTGAAACCGTCGCCGAGCTCATTCAAAACAGTGCGGAAAGAAATGAACGATTAATGCTTTTTTCTAATAGGCGTGGACTTGCTCCAGTTACACTCTGTTCGGATTGCGGAGCCATCGTTGCCTGCAAACGTTGTCAGGCCCCGACGGTTTTACACAGCAAATCCAATGAGCGATATTTTCTCTGTCATCGTTGTGGCGAAAAAAGAGATGCCCATGAAAAATGTGCTTCTTGTACAAGCTGGCGGCTTCAAACGCTTGGTATCGGTATTGAGCTGGTGGCTGAAGAAATCAAAAAAAGATTTCCCGAACAAAATATATTTAGGATCGATTCGGATTCGGTCAAAACCAATGCCGCCGCACAAACAGTCGTCAAAAAATTTTATGACTCGCCGGGTGGAATTTTGCTCGGCACGGAAATGGCTTTGCCATACCTCGACCAGAAAATAGAAAATGTTGCGGTAGTTTCTATGGACTCAATGTTTGGAGTTCCCGATTTTCGAATCAGTGAAAAAAATCTTTCGATTCTAGTCCGCCTCCGAGCTCTTGCCCAAAAACGGTTTTACATTCAAACCAGAAATAGCAGTGAGCCGGTGTTTAGTTTTGCTGTAAAAGGCAACCTGCTCGACTTTTATAAGCAAGAAATTGAAGACCGGAAACATTTTGATTATCCGCCATTTACCGTGCTCATTAAAATCTCCCTTTCAGGTGAAAAAAGTCGTGTGCAGAAATCAATGGAAGCTCTTGCCACGGCTCTTTCCGAATATAATGTAAGCGTCTACCCTGCCTTCGCGCCGTTTTCTGGCGGTGTCTATACCATGCATGCTCTTATAAAAATCGGCCGCAACCGCTGGGTCGAGCCTGCGCTCTATGAAAAACTCCGCTCCCTGCCACCGTCGTTTTCGATCGCTGTGGATCCGGAGAGTGTGTTGTAAAAGAAAAGCCCGCGACAACCACGGGCCATGAACACCGAGCTTCCAGACTCAATCGTCGTCATTGGGTGTTGTTATCTCTTCCCAACACTCTTCTTCCATTTCGCTATCATAACCCAGCTTACAGTCCTTAAACACATCAAGGGTCATGATTTTTTCGTATTGTGAGTACTCAGCGCGCAGTGCAAGCTTGAGATAAGCCGAGAGAAACGCCTTTTCGAAATCAACCCGTAAAAGCCTGGCGGCATAGGTGTCAATAGCCACCTGGATTGATTCATTACCGGCCCGCACGGTCATTATTTTTTTATGCACCTCGCTGACTTCCAATGAGCATTCCAGAAGCACGACCAGAATACGTTTGATGTCATCAGTGATCAGCTCAGGAAAAACAATCAGGCCTTCGGGGTCTGATGCCTCCTCAGCGGTAAATTCGCCCACCGCCCGCAAACGCTCTGGGCTAACTGCGGCGATCCGGGCAAGAATTTCCTGCGCAAAATTCTTCATCGCGAGCTCCTTTTGATGTGGTTTTTTACAATTCTAGCGCCAATAGTAATCCAAACAAATTGATATGCAAATGCTATAATTGGTTCATGAAAATCACTAAACTTGGCCATTGCTGCCTACTTATTGAAACAAAAGGAAAGCGAACTCTGACCGATCCGGGAAGTTACACTGTTGACGCACATATCAAACTTACGAACATTGATTACATTTTGTTCACCCACGAACATGCGGACCATTATCATGTCGATTCGCTCAAGATTTTGCTTGAGAAAAATCCTGGCGCGATTATTTATTCAAATAATTCTGTCAGCGAGCTTTTGGATAAAGAAGGGATTGCTCACACGCGGGTTAATCACGATGATACCGTAATGCTCGGCGAAGTTTCAGTTGTTGGCATCGGCGAAAAACATGCCGAGATGCACCGCTCGATTCCGATTTCATCGAACCTCGGTTTCTTTATCGATGGTCGGCTGTGGTATCCGGGTGATGCATTCACTAATCCTGAAAGGTCAATCGAAATCTTAGCTCTACCAGTATCTGGTCCATGGATGAAAATCGGCGAAGCACTCGATTATGCACTTTTACTTAAACCGCGCATTGCGTTCCCTGTTCACGACGGCACTCGTTTTGGCACCAATCACATTTTACCCGGCAAAATTTTGCCACCGAATGGAATTGAATTTGTGGTGATGGTTGAGGGAGAGGTGAGGGAGTTTTAGGTTTTTTGGATCACGGGTTTTTAAGCAAAAGAAAACCGCCGCTCTGACCACGACGGTTCTGCACTGACTCAGGTCCCGTGTTCATAACCCATCGAACCCGGACCGATCTGTATTGCGTGACCACACTGACTGCACGGACCAACCCCATCAAAACCAAGCGTACCGCAGTTCGGACAGTGGCTCTGCACATGCTTACCGAAACATTCTGTGCACAAATTTGGAGTTTTTGACTTTACCCTCCTTTTAATAATTGCTTCCATACCAGGATCACAGATCTGGCACAACTGCGCTCCCGCCATGGAAATGTCCTTGCCGCATCCATCACCCTCACATTTCATTTTTCCACCAGCCATATAATTCTCCTTTCGGTGTTTCAGTCCATACATAAAATACAAGTTTTATAAGAAAAAGGAAATACGCTATAGTAAAGCCCTATGGTCAAAATTTATACGAAAGACGAGCCGGTACTCCGGAAGATTGCCCTGTCTGTACCACCGACGGAAATCAAAAGTCCAAAGGTCAGTGAGGTCATTGCCGACATGAAAAGCGCTCTCGCTTCCCAGGATGATGGCGTGGCGATTTGTGCTCCGCAGATTGGCGAAAGTTTGCGGATGTTTGTTGTCGCTGGCCGGATTCTCGCTGACATCGCTGGTGTCGAAGAAGGAATCGTTCTCCCAGACCGAGTCTTCATAAACCCCGAAATCGTCAAAGCCTCAAAAAAAACTGAATGGATGGAAGAAGGATGTTTGAGCGTTCGCTATCTCTACGGCAAAGTGAAACGTGCGACCAAGGTTCGCGTCAGGGCATACGACGAAAACGGCAAACGTTTTGAACTCGGTGGTGCAGATTTGCTCGCCCAAATTTTCCAGCATGAGATTGATCATTTGGACGGCATTGTTTTCACCGACAAAGCCAAAGACGTAAAAGATTTGCCACCGGCGAATTAGTTTTCAAACAGCCGTGACTCGGCAAAAAATCGCCGCAAAATTTTAATGAAAAATTTAAAAGAAATAAAATGGGCTTTTTTCGGCAGTTCGCATTTTTCGGTGCTTGCGTTGAATGAGCTCGAATCGCTCGGCACTGTACCGCAACTCATTGTCACCACTCCGGACAAACCCCGCGGCCGTGGACTGAAAGTTGAAATCGGTGAAGTTGCCGAATGGGCCGCCGCTCGAAACATTCCCGTCCTTGCACCAGCAAGTCTGCGCGGAGAAATCGGCGAAGCAGCGTTGAGCGATCTAAATGAACACGGACCATGGGATGTATTCCTGATCGCTTCTTATGGAAAAATTGTGCCCGCATCTGTTCTAAATATTCCCGCTCGCGGCACGTTAAACATTCATCCGTCCCTTTTGCCGAAACTTCGTGGCCCGTCCCCTCTTGAGTCAGCAATTTTGAATGAAACTGAAACTGGTGTGACGATTATGCAAGTCGATGAACAAGTTGACCACGGACCAATCGTCGCTACTCGCCCGGTCGCCTTTCTCGAATGGCCGCCGTATTTTAAAGACACCGAAAACACACTCGCCAAAGAAGGTGCTCGACTTTTTGCAGAAATTTTACCTGGTTGGGTTGCTGGCACTATGACTGCCTCGGAGCAAGATCACGTCAGCGCGACTTTTACAAAAAAGTTTTCAAAGGAAGAATTACTGATTGATCCGAATGACACTTCGCCAGACACAGTTGAAAAAAATCTCCGCACTGTCCGCGCGTTTTCAGAAAATCGCGGTGCATACTTTTTTCAGAAAACTGGGGACAAAGAAATTCGAGTCATCGCAACTCGCGTGCACGTTTCAGATGGCAAACTCATAATTGAAAAAGTGAAGCCAGAAGGAAAAAAAGAAATGGGTTTTGAGGATTTTAAACGAGGGATTCGATAATCATCTGCAACTAACCTCGGCCGTTTTCTTACCTAGATAAAGCAAATTCTTCGAGATTTAGACCCTTATTAGTTACTGCATCAAGGGTTTCGTTACCAACCATGTACGCCATACTCTTTAGCAGTGGTTCAACATCATCAACCTTGTCTAGCGGTAATACAAAGAGGTTATTAACTTTAACCATACTATCAATAAGTCCTTCGTACTCTTTATTGTGAGATATAAAATTTCCCCTAGCATATTCAATAAACAATCCTTCGATAACTCCTTTATCAGTTATGTACAGAGAAAAATCCTCTAAGAATTTTTTGAGCTGGGCGTTTTTGGATATTTTTGGTTTTGACCAATACAAAGAATCCAAGTCGGGATTGTACTCAACCACCCACTTGTCTCTTTTGGCGATATTAAAAATATCAGTAATGTTTATCATAGGTGTGTTTTCTGGTCTCGATACAGTTCAGTAAAATCATATTTTTTCTCTTGAACCGCGTACATACTGAGTGCCCATCCTTGAAATATCGTTTTTACGTATAATTCTGAGCCCCTGCATCCTACAACAACCTTGCTATAAAAAACATTATTCCCATTACTTTTATGTTCTTTATAATAGCACACTAACATTTCTACCTTGTCTTTTGGCCCATAACCCGTGACAACCAGACTGGGCTTCAAGATGGCCTCGGATATTAGTTTAGACGCATGCTCAGGGCTAATTATTTCAGGGTGCTTATCTACATGTTCGTTCCAAAGCTTCTCAGACCAACAAAGCGTGATGGGTAAACCACGATAGTCTTCAAAGTCATCAGCGTAGAAGCAAATCTTTTCGGCCATGTTGGATATTGGGCTTTTATTGCCTTAATTCTACTCTTTTCTACTCCCCACCCTTCTTTCCCCACTTTTTGATCCGGCGAGTAATGTGGCCAGTGAGATTGCTTCCGAAGCTACCGATGTTTTCACCGATACCGTAACCGAAATCTCCGATGCCTTTAACCATGTCTTTGATCGCCGCTCCACCGCGACGCATCATGGTCATTTGTTTTGATTTGTAACTCTTGAGTTCACGAAGAATTTCATCTTTCGCTTCGTCCATTGCAGACATGATTGTTTCTTGTTCAGACACGGCACGAAATTGCTTGCCGTCCTTTTGGAGATTAATCTCAGCGCGGAAAATGTCGCCGGCTTTGTGGTGATTCGTCGTTTTGCTGAGTTCAACCTGGCATGACACACTGGTATCATTTGGATCGATCAACTTGTCGAGCGAGCTCATTTTTTTATCTAAATAATCTTGAATGTCTGGAGTGATAACGAGGTTTGTTGCTTTGGTGTGAATGTTCATATTGATGTATTAGCTGGTAAACGTTCAGTGCACACTCACGTATTCCACTACGTACTAATAGTAACAATTTTGCCTGGCTTCTTGTGACCGGAGACGATCTTTATCTTGTTAATGGGGACCGCTAAGTGCTTTCCGAGAATGGTGATGAGTTTCTTGTTTGCGGTGTTGCGTTCGGGTTTTTCCTTGAGCGAGACTTCGTAGCGATCCTTTGCTTTTTGCACGACCTCTTCTTTCTTGGCCTCAGTTTTCACTTTGACCCTGATATGTCTACCAGTGTGCATACTGGCATTATATCAAAAGTTTTGCGGAGGAAAAAGATTACGCCACAATTGCACGGAGCGAGTTTTTTGATATGATTCCCCAATGCGCAACCAGTGCGCACGTTATTAATATTCCGCGTTAGCTCAGCTGGTAGAGCAAGCGACTGTGGTTACGCAGCTTCCAAAGGAAACTTTGGTTGAAAAACGAGGTTAATTGCTGGAAACCCCTGATTCATTTAGGGGCAATCAGCAGCCAAGCGTGAGAGTTTTCGGAAACGAAATTCTCATGAAGGTTCAGAGACTATCCGAAAGGAGTAGTGCCGTTAGAAATCGCGGCACGAAACGCCTCGTCCCTACTGTCCGATAATGTTTCGGATTATGGGAATGATATAGTCCATCCCTTTAAGTAATTGGAGGAGAGATGTAATCGCTGGGTCCCTGGTTCGAATCCAGGACGCGGAGCAACTGTTTGACAGCTTGTGCACATTATGGCAACATGAATCCAGAAATTCCTGCATGTATGTGTAGGTCGCCCATTAAGGGAGAAGAGGGTGAGTCTCAACCTTCCCCAAATGAGATTTTCTTGAGTGGAGTTCGATTATGTCCGACCCCGTACTTGAAAGAGAAATCGTTGGTGGACCGAGTGAGTGGGAGCTTCGTATCAACGCGTTTGATCGACGAAGTGGAGCCAAACGTGACATTAGTTTCACCTTCGCACAAGGAGACCCTCGCTGGTTCGACAAAAATAGTAGATACCGCGGCTCGTTTCTGCTTAAGAGCCTCAGCATTCCCGATAAAGGAGAGGGTGTTGGTGGAAACATTGACCCCATGTTCACCTGGTCAATTGTGGTTACAAATCGTCAAGGTGAAACCTGGAAAGGCGTCTACAACACGTATTGTCGATCAGGCCACCTCACCAAGATTTCAGAGTGACCTTCGATCGCCTCGCACAACAGAAGCCTCGTGCTTCCGTTCGTGTGAGGCTTTTGTTATACAAACATATATTTCACACAACTTAATTCCCTACCAATTTCTCTCCAATCCAAAGTTCTAAACGTATCCAGTGTGCGGAGCCAGACAACCACCACCAGACCCTGGTTTGACAAACCTACACAAACGTGCTAGTGTTTTAAGCAGAAATTCCCCTTCTTATGAATGGGTCATTCCCTCGGGAATAAGAGGCTCGTTTTCTGCCTTATTAAAGAAAACAGATCTTTCCCAGGAGTTTCCAATGACCCAGCCCACCGCCAAGATCGATCCCAGCCTGATCATTGCCATCGCCCAGAGCATCGCGAACTGCGACTTCAGGACAACCGTTCAGATGTACGTCACCGGCAGGACCGGTCCGTGGATCATCACGGTCGGCGAAATGAAGTGGCAACGTCACATGGTCGTCGAGCAGGTCAATGACGACGGCTCTGACGCCACGCTCGCAGTCCTTGGTCCCGACCAGTCAACCAAGTTTGGGTGTGACATCAGCCTCAGGGACGTCACGGTGCGAGTTCAGCTCAAGGACCTCATCAGGAACAAGTACACCAGCGTGAAAAACTACCTGCAACCGCAGGCGGTGGCAGTGTAAAAACTGCGACCCAACCCTCGGGGTAAACGAGGTAACCAAGGCCCGAACCTAATAAGTTCGGGCCTAACTTTTTTAACTTCTTTATTTAGTAATATTCAAAAATCTAATCGGTCGAAACTTTCCCATACTAATTTTAACCAAAGAGTACACACTATACAGTTCGGAATATAGCTATGTCTCGGAGCCAAACTTGACATTTTATTTTTGTGTTATAAAGTTTTATCAGAATCAACCAAGAAAGGCAGGTGCACATTGAACGGAAAAAGAATCGCGTGTTTGGGCAGTAGTCACGGCCAGTCGGGTGATCTGATGTACGACGACATGGATCGTGTCGGACAACTTCTGGCAATGGACGGCCACACTGTATTGACTGGTGGCTTCGGAGGAGTTGGAATGGAAGCACCAGCTCGCGGTGCCAAGCAAGCCGGTGGAAAATGCATCGGCTATACGATGCTCGGGAAACCAGGCAATTCGTTTCTGACGCAAGTGATTGAGTGCCGACATATTGGTACCGAGCTACTGGTTCCCGAGCTCCAGTTTGGCGTCAGACTCGGGCGCCTGCTATTGGCGGACGGATTCATCCTCGCGGCTGGTGGCGGACCTGGCACACTACTCGAACTGCTAGCCGTCCTCAACCTCAACATGAAGTTCTGGGAAAAAGTGAGGCCGTTAGCCATCCTCAAACCTGAAGGCCTTATGACCGCGGGGTGGGATGGTGAAATGATCAAAGTCATCTCCGCCTGGTGTCAGCTACCGGACTCAGCCAGAGACGCGATTCACATCGTGTCTACTCCGACAGAGGCCGTAACCTGGGCACTTGGTGATCAATGAACAAGCATCCAACAACCCGAAACCAGGGACCGAAGCAATTCGGTCCCTTTTCATTTATCTAATTTAGTATTTTGATATATGGTCGATCTTTATACTTTTCTAGTTCACTCATAAAACTTTTTACTTTTTCAGATTCGGAATTCCATTCACCGGGTTCTTTTAAGAACTGTTTTATATAAGAGTAGGTTTCTCCTGGAAAATAGCCGAGTTCGTTTAGTCCGTCCGTTAATTCATCTACCGTAATCAGACTTAAAACATTTACATTGTGCTTTTTAAATTGATCGACTTTTAACCACTTATCGTAGTCGACGATTACGATCAGATTTGAAAAAATAAAACCCTCTTCGGCTGCAGACTCAAAAACCGGAATCATCCCCTTCCCTTTAGCGCTTAAATTATCGACAAAAATAATATGCGCGCCCCTATGGTAGGTACCATCAAAAGCTTCTTTGGACCCGTAACTCTTTCGTTCTCCTCTCGCAAAAACCCACGGAATGCCAGTTGAAATGGAAGTAGCAGCGGCTAAAGATATGCCTGTAGTTGATATTCCACAAATTAAATCAACACGCTCTAAATTTTTAATTAAATTTCCAATTTCTTTACCAATAAAAGATAGAAACGAAGGATCGCTCACAGAAACCGCTGCCCAAGAAGGAATTACGATATTTGCGTTCGGTTTATTAAAATTACCAATCAGGTAGCTCTGTTGTCTTGCTGTTTCTTCGATTATTCTCTTTTTGGTCTCATTCATAAGGTTAAGTATATCTTTGCTATTTGTTTGGACAATGCCCTATCTTACAAAACTTAATTGCTGAAACTTTTCCATACTAATTTTAACCAAGGGATATACACGGTACAGTTCGGAATAAAGGTATGTCGCGGAGCCGATACTTGACAGATATAGTATATAACTGTATTATGTTTTTAGACAAACAAACATAAGGAGTTGTGCAATGAGGATAGTTCATGTGATCAGTTCTGGTTGTGAACTCACAAGCAAACCTCTGCCGGACGATTTGGCAGACCTGGTTGTGAAAGACATCCTTACCGGTGACCGCAACCCGAGGGCTTTCCGTTGCTACGCTCTCGAAGTTCGAGAAAAAAGAAAGACAAAAACGAGTTCAAAAAAATCGTCGAAGAGGGTGTAAACCCATCAGATAATCATTATATCCAGCACCGACCAGCACGCCCCATAAAGGTGTGCTTTTTTTATACAAAACTAAATTTCAAACGACTCAATTCCCTACCAATTTCTCGCCAATCCAAAGTTCTAAACGTATCCAGTGTGCGGAGCACCTGTTTGACAGTCTTAATAATTTAATATATAGTTTCGCAGGAACAAACGTCAATCATTCCCAAAGAAACACCAGGAGACAAAGCATGAACTGGGATCCCGCCTCTTTGGTGAACCATTATTCCATTGGACAGATTGTGTTCCAATGGCTAGTGGTTCTACCGCTCTTTATGATCGCAATGGTAGTGGTTGGTATCACAACCGTTCCACTCTCAGACCTCGGGCTCACCGTCCTCGGCATCAACAAGCAGCGCCTGACCCTGAAGAACACGCTGCTCTGCCTCGGTGTTGTCACGCCATTCATCCTGATCATGCAAGCCATCACATTTGTTATGTTCGTATGGTTTGCGACCGAACTCGTCTGGATTGGGGTCACAACAAGACGTTCGGCATAACCTTCTCTCAACTTTCTGCCTGGAATATGGCACAATGCGTTCCCGACCGCCCTCAGTGAAGACTGGAGGGTGGTTTTTTTATACAAAACTTAATTGTCGGAATTTCTCCATACTGTCCATACTAATTTTAACCAAGGGATATACACGGCACAGTTCGGAAAAGAGGTATTGCGCGGAGCCAAACTGTTTGACAGTGATTAAACTCAGTATTATAAATAGGCAGGAATCAAGTTCTAGTTGTTGTGAAACAAACCCAGGAGGATCTTTATGGGTAAAGCGCGTTACTTACCAATTAGAAGAGTTGGACCAGGTCGACCAGTCATGATCACACTGCCATACAAAAGGCGTCCTCCGTATCGTCATGAAGGAGAAAAGGGTGTGACCAAAAGATGCTTCGTACTTCAAACCTGGGTACCAAATCCAGCACATCCAAGAAAGTTTGGAGTACTCGAAGGCATAATGAGGGATATAGTCAACAATGGGGTTATTAACAACCCCAAGGGGCACCGAATCCTCACTACAAGCTTCCATCACACTAGTCGAAAAACACTTATCGATATAGCAACAACCATCGCTCAGATGTTTGGACTGAACAAAGAAACAATCACCACAGACGATGGTTCGAAGCTGGACATTTGGCGATAGTGGTAGTTCCACTGGGTTGTAGTAACCCACTAAAAACTTTTCAAGCACGCCTTCAACGGTGTGCTTTTTTATACAAAACTAAATTTTAAATAACTCAATTCCCTACCAATTTCTCTCCAATCCAGAGTTCTAAACGTATCCAGTGTACGGAGCACTTGTTTGACACAAAAAGTAATTAGTGTCATTATATATTTAGAAAAAGGGTACGTATGCCCTTTCGCACATTTAGCCGACGGTAGTCGGTTCACTTTCTGGTAAGAAAGGAAAATGTCATGAGATCAATCAGCGATCGTTTGGCAGAGACAGCAAAAGCGAGAAGTTCCCTGTTAGTCCTTCTGTCGGGTGACAAGCTTGGAATGGCGATCTTCCGCCGAAACAACGTTCTCTGGCACGATGAGGACGAAGCGGTTCTGGATCTAACCATGTATCAAGATCCGCAATCGGGACTGGCGATTGGTGACCAGGTCACTATTGAAGACAGCGCAACTGCTCCCTGGACTGACTCAACGAATTGGCAGGATCGAGGCCAGGACTACCACGGAGGACTGACCTTCAAGATTGTTGCGTTCGTACAAGTTCTGGGCAATGTGCAACGCAACAAGAAGGTCAAAACGATGCTCCTTACTTGTGTACTCGAACGACTCGTTCCAAGTGAGGCAGTCAATGTACCCAAGGCAGGGGTCCCTCGCATCTACACGAATCAGCGCCGGGACCGAGACAAGGGATTCATACCGGCCACAAAAGTCTGCTTGTTCTGGACCGGATGCCTGTCTCAACTTCCTGTCGGCAACAGACAATACGAATAAGTCAGTGTGAATCAACTGACACCTTCGCCCCGCGTCGCAAGACCGGGGCATTCTTTTTATACAAAACTTTGTAAATCCTTTAGTACCAAACTCGGATTATTGAATTCCCCCACCCAATCCATAGTTCTAAAATCATCAGCGAGAGCGAGCCATACTTGACACAAACCTACTTAGGTGCTATATTATAGACTGCACCGAATAGATCTTTCCAAACCAAACAAGGAGGCACAAATGTGCACAGCAATGGCTCCCAAGTCAGCGTCCCCGCTCCCCGTTTACAACGTCGTGTGTCGTAACTGCAATCACGCCTTTAAGCCCACCCCCAGAAGTCCCTTGTGGTGGCAGGCAGACAGGGACGCAAAAGATCACCCTGACCGGCTTGACGCCATGACCATCAGCGGCGAGAAGTGCGGGTGCATCAAAAAGCCCCGAGATCCCGATGCTCCGTACCGAGTCGTAGGGTTCACCGATCTGCTCGAGGACTTCGACATCCCATTCCACAACTTCATCAGCGCAGTCAGATGTTTCAGGAGAGCGAACTGCGGCGGGGCTACCGTGTTCATCACTGGGGTTTGCAAACAAGTAAAGTGGCGACTCGCTTAATGAAAGCGGGCACTGCCACCATCCGCCGAAAACTGTCGATACTCGACAGGTGTCGGCGGTTTTCTTTTATACAAAACTCAACTTAACAAACTTTTCCATACTAATTTTAACCAAGGGATATACACGGTACAGTTCGGAATATAGGTATGTTGCGGAGCCTAAGGTTGACAAATCTATAAATTGTGCTATCGTCATATACGAAATAGAAGTTCGTTACACAACACCGATGCACACAAGGAGATACGCATGCAAATGTTCTTGAGTATTGTCGTCACCGTTATCGATGGACGAGAGACGATCTTGGCAAGTTCTGTTGTACCGCTCCCAAAGGATGCAACGCCTCAGGAGCTAAGCTCTGTGATCGCAAGGAAGGTGGCGGCAGAGGTCAAAATGGCAATCGCGCCAAACTCCATGACCGTCACTCATTTCTCAGTCTCTCATTCGATTTTCAGCGCGTGATTCAACGCAACCCACCACCCGCACAGAACCCACTGGCGCGAGTCGGTGGGTTTTCTGTTTATGGTAAATTTAAAATATGGAAAAACTCGAAACAGAAATTATGAACCTTAAGGAACGCAACAAGCGCGTCGAACTCGATAAAGCCTGGGAAGTTAGTTGGACGAGAAGAATTTTTATATCAATCATCACCTACTTTGTTGCGTCAGTTTGGCTTTACATGATTCGCGAGCAAGCTATTTGGCTCAAAGCCGTAATTCCAACCGCGGGATACATTCTTTCGACACTGACCATCCCACAACTCAAGAAACTTTGGATGAACCGTCGAACTTGACTTCTCTCCTCTAGAGAACTAAAGTTTTTATTGAAACCTGTTCCGAAACACAAACCAACACCAGAGGAGCTCGCCGTGACTCAAACTCAGGCAACAACTGTGCTGGATCTGCGTGGAAAGTCAGTGGAAGATGTTATTCGGCTCACTACCGAACACGGCATCATCGAGCCTCGAACCGCGAGCAGTGACATCACCGATCTTTATAAGGACATATCACTTACTCCTCACACCTCTGTCGTATGTGTCTGGTTCGGTCCCAAGCATCAGGAGGGTTTCGAGTTCGTTCTCTGGGACGGGAGACAAGTGCCTTGGAGGCATGGATGCGATCTTCAAGGATTCGTTAAGCCTGATGGAGAAGTGGACTGGGGTCAGGCACACACAATGAACATGATGCGCTAGCTCACCACAACCCCCCGATTCCCGTCGGGCGGTTTTATTTATTCATAAAAAGTTCTAACCTCCACAACCATTCGGAGCCAGATAGTCACCAAACTCCAAAAGCCATACTCACATGATATTGTTTAGCCAATGCCTCTAGCCGGATATTTTCAACCAACAGTCATTGCTCTTATTGGTTTTTTTCTGTCTCCAACAATATGGTGGAATCTCCAACATCGATACCTTCCTGGTGGATGGACAATACCGTTTGTACTTGTGACTCTTATAGCCCTTGTTATATCGGTAAAAAAGATGGAATCAAAAAAGGAAATCTTCTTTTTTATTTTTAGAACGTGGCAAGTGTATATTACTCTAGAATTTTTATTATTATTTATTCCAATATTAATACTTGGGTTTGTATGATTATTTAT
>CAYMIB010000019.1:0-16189 GCA_964390475.1 uncultured Candidatus Saccharibacteria bacterium
GAATAGTTAAAGATGAAAAAATCTATGTCAGAATACAAAAAAAATTGGCTGTAAAGTGAACGGGTAAAGAAGTCGCGTAGCGCCCCTATACTCGGCTATGGTTAGCCAACAACCCGGTGGGAAATTTCCAAAATTTCTGTTTTTACGGAAAATTTTCGATCAAAAAGTCCCGAAAAAGGGAGTTATGCACAGGTGAACTCTGGTCGGAAACTTGGCAGAGCAATGTCGGTCTTAAAAATCGACCGGATCCCCCACCATCAACCCGTTCAGATCAGAAAATCCAGCCGAGACTTCTAAAACATATTTTGCCGGCTCTGTTGGAGTGAAAATTTTTGGAAAACTTTCCGGTGAAACATTTTTTTCTATGTGAACCACCCTTTTCGCCTCGTCGATCCAAATAATATCAATCGAAAAATTCATTTCATTCATCCAGAAACCGTATTTGTCTGAATTTTCAAAAACAAAAAGCATACCGTGGTCTGGCGCGAGCGCTACGCGGCCGGAAAGACCTTGTTCACGTGTCGCGGGTGTGTCAGCGAGGTCGACTTGGATGGTTTTGTTGGAGATTTTTAGAGTCGAAGCCAGATATTCAGAATTCTGAATAGAATTTTCTGAAATTATCGGGTCACTCTCTAATTGATTTTCCTTTTTGGAGATCAAAAAAATAAATGACGCCAAAATAACTACAACCACAGCGCAAGCAGAAATTAAAAACCTGGCAGTATTTTTTTTCTGAATCAAATCCATCTGCTCTAATTGCTACGATGTAACTTCAAAATATACGCTATTTGTAGGTATCATTCCCGCACTAAAAACTCGGAGGCTGTAAATCCCAGCCGGAGTTGGAATTTGACAGATTATCATTTGACAATTGAGACTGTACACATGTTCTGGTACTTCAAAGTTAATAATCGTCCCGTTTGAGTCTAGACTTAAGAACGAATAGCTATCAGAACCCGATAAATAAATCATCGGTTGTGATGATAAATTTGCTCCAGTAATCACTACGTTTGTCCCAACTGGTCCAGACGCTGGTTGAATCGTCGATATTGTTGGTGGCTCGACAACATCTACCGTTACCCCTTGTTCAGAACTGTAACCCGAAGAAAGGTTGACGACTCTGTTTACAAAAGAATAGGATCCGGCTGGAGTGTTTGGTGGAACTACAAAGCTAATTTGTTTAGCGCCGCCATCAAAGTCGCCAAACGAAGTGGAATCACTTGGAGAAACCACAACATCTTCAAGCGGTTCGATAACCGGACGCCACGTTTCTAGAATATTAGTATTAACGGTAAACCTGGAATCATCACAACCAAATGAATCACTGTTACTAAATTGCACCGGGAAAGAGATGTCATTCTCACGGTTTCCAGATAAGACCGTAAAATTGTGCTCAAATCTTACCAATGGATCATTCCGAACGCATGCCAGTCTTTCTATATTTACATCAAAGGTTATAGAGGTTGGACTAGTACTAACAATTGGCCCGATTGTTATGCCTCTTCTCAAGGAATCATCAAAAATGATTCCTCTATTTAGAGTGGTGTGTGTCGCATCGTTCTGCCAACTCAATGGAGTTGGTTCCACGTCGACCAACCTAGGAAATGGAAAAAGCCCTGATGGGTGGAATACGTGGTTTACAAACAAACCTGACTGATTGGAAGACAAACTGTGATCATTTAACTCACTATCAAATCCGACTCCTTTTCTGTACTCCACATAAAATGGGGTCCTGTCTGAGTTTGGTACCTTAATCTTTGCAAAGTTTTTTGCAATATTTTGACCATTACTTTCGATTATTGTTTCGAGTGGATTTATAGTGTAGCGACCAGACTGGGTGATTAAAATTCTATTTTGTGGCGACACCCAACCCAAGACCTCTTTATAAAAGGCGTTGAAGTGTAAAGAATGAAAACCGTAACCCATTGTGTCAAAAAAATTACCATACTCCATGTGTTCACATTCACCACTAAAAATATCTTCCCCGCAATCAAATCCATTAGCGTGCATAACCCCAAGACTGTGTCCTGCTTCATGACTAAATACAAAATCAAAATAGCTAAACTTGAATGGGTTTTGGTCCAAAGAAATTGCTTCTGGCCAAGACGTTGAAAAGCTTGAGCTATCAACACCATTCCACGATACAGACAACGGGTACTCCCTGTTATTCAAGAATATCGAGGTCTTACCAACAGTACTCATTCCTCCATAACCCCAATCAACCACCAGCATTAATCTCTCATAACCATCCAGATCAATACCGTTATCAATTATGATTTTCCCCACCTCGCTTTCATCGTCGTAAACAACCGGCCATCCGCCATTATCCCTATTTCTCGGCAATGTATGCCAGCCAGAAACATCACCGGTAAAATAAGTCTTGTTGTATGATTGCTCTCTAAAAAAGTTATTAAACTTACCGTTAAAAATAATGTCGTGAACTCTTTCTCTAGAGATGCCCGGTGGATCAGAATCTAAAAAATTAATCAACAGAACGAGCGTCTTCTGCTCCCCGACAGAATCTGGTTCTGGTGGTGGACAGCTTGGCTCAGGGCAGAAAGAATTAGGAGCGTCAGACACAATATGTTCCAAATCTTTATTTTCAACAACGATTACATGGCCTAATTTTAGACCTTTGATTTTATAGCTTTCATTTGAGATAGCAGAAAACTTGTTCGTTAGGTACAAATTAAACCTTTCCTTTCCGACCCTAAAGAAATAATCGAAATGAGAGTTCTCGTGGTGTTCAAAATCATCGACATGAAGAACATCGATTTTCCCGTTTAAGCTGACGTTTATTTCAATTTCTGATTTTAATGGTGAAGGTATTTTTTCTAGTACTTCATCAGGTAGTTGCGACAACAGAAACAGCTGCGGATCAGTTTTAGCGAGCACAATCATAAACCCCTTCCTCTGTGCCAAAAGACTAGCGAGTGACTGGGTTCGCGGTGTGGCTGTGTTTTTTACCTCAGCCAGTGTCGCTCCAATTACCTTAGCCTCGACGTCTTGTGCCGGTACAAGGTTGTATCCATTAGGTGTTATTGGTCCTGAACCAGAGCCACCCGAGCCACCTCCGGAATCACCACCAGAATTTTCTGGCGTTATGTTCGAAGTATTAACCGAAGAGCCACCGGTTGAACGTTGTCTCATTTCAACTTTTACATCAGCTGTGGGTAAAACCGCCGCCTCAATTTCCTTATTTAAATGCTGAATAATCGCAAAAAGTTGCTGACCGGTTAGTTCCGGCATTGCGGCTTCTGCTGTCGCAACTTTTTTCTGACTATCTCGAACCGAAGCTGACAAAAAACTTAGTACACCGTCTGGCCGAACATACGTACTCATATGCAATACCGAAGTGATGATAACTGCCGCGGCGGCAATCCCAAGAATCTTATCTCTCATTAAATATTGATGATTTTTAATGAATTAATTATACCCCACGAAAATTAGACTCATTGAGACTACTCGAACTACTTCCCGAACAATTCGTTCAACTTCGCCCGGGTTTTTTCGCCAACGAAACCTTCAGCTGGGGCAATGCTAGATTTTTGTTGAAATGCTTTCACAGACCTTTCGGTACATGGACCAAAATTACCAGTTAAAGAACAACTGTTTTTGTTTTCACCTGGCGGTGGATAGACTCCTTCGACAGCCAATGCAGCCTGCAAACGCAAAACGTCCGGATCGGCTTCGAGTCCTCTCTTTAAATTGTCATTCCACTGATGCGGAAGATATTCTGTCTCATGAACACTCGTGAGATTTTCAGCCGGTGTTTCGCCAAAGAAATCCATCACGCCCAAAAATGTTTGAAGGGCTAGATCCGACATCGCCGTATTTCGCAGGGTCGGTTCGGAGAAAGCCGATTCATAAATGTATCCGTACTCTATTAAAACTCCGGCGCCGTCCAAGGTGTTGTTTGACCCAAGAGCAATTAGTTCCTGATCCTCAACTATTCCTCGATCCTCCATCGGCAAATTGCTCTGAGGATAAAATTTGGCTAGGCGTTCATATATTGAATCAGCCACAGATTTTGAACCCTTGGCATTTGAATACTGGCTTTCCGGAACGTAGATCGAAAAACCGGAATACTGTCCTTCTCGGCCCCGCTTTCGGCCCGGGTAATCGTTAAAATGAACATGCACCACAATATCTATACCGTTCTCGTTGGCCCATTTGTTGATACCAAAAAGTCTGATCGCGACTTCAGACGGCGCAAAGTTATGCTCCACATGAACAACACGCTCCACCTGGCCAGCATTAACAAAATTTTGCATCGCAACCTTATGAGTTTCGATAAATTGCAAAATTTGACTACGGTTTTCCTCAAAATATTTTTTAAAATATGGAGTATAGCCAACCCAAGTTTGGGTTAAGAAAACTTCAAAGGCTGGTTCGGTTTTTAGTAGGCTGTATAGTTTTTCGCCAAGCTCGAGGTTGAGCTCGACTTCTTTCAAACCACCAAAAACTGTGCCGGAAAACTCAGCGTCATGACCGGGCACAACCAATACTCGAATTTTCTCTGGACCCCTGCGACGACTACTGACCCGAGTTTCTCTTTCGGCTTGTTTATCTGCTTCCTTGTCGGCCAGAGCAAAAGTTTTCTTTAGTGACTCAGCGGTTACAGAATCTTTGAAAAAAACTGAAGCGGTAAAGTTCGTCGCATTGCTATATAAATTTTTAAATAAAAAAGAGCTGTCAGACTGAGCGACAGTGACAGTAAGGATTACTGCGATTGCGAAGAACAAAAGACCATCACCAATTCTTTCCATTCAATAAGTTTAGCAAGTTCGAAAATTTAAATCAGAAAGTTGTTCAGGTAATAAAATCTGCCAAACAAAAAACCGTCCCCTTGGGGACGGCTTTTTGTGAAATTACATTTCTCGTCGTGGAGGGCGGTCAGTCATTGGGCGAGCCTCACTAACAGTGAGATTTCGGCCTTCGAATTCCTTTCCATTCCAGAGTTCGATTGCGGCTTGAGCTTCAGCTTCTGAAGACATCTCGACGAAACCGAAACCTTTTGAACGACCTGTCATTCGGTCGGTGATAATGGTGGCGGAAGTAACCGTTCCTGCTTGAGAGAAAGCTTCCTTGAGGCTCGAATCAGTCGAGCTGTAAGGAACTCCTCCGACATACAACTTTGTTGCCATATTGGCGTTTTTTCTAGTCTTTATGTTAAGGACGTAAGCGACTAGACTCTCCCCTTATTCTTTTCCGCTGAACGAGGGTCTAACGACACTCCTACAACACAGAAAACTTATACGAGACACTTACGCGGGGAATGGTAGCGGTGAATGGGGGTTTAGTCAAGCGTTGAGCAGGAACTGTGCGGAGGCAGCTGAGTACAGCTGCACTCTCGCAAATTATAGTCGCCATTTTCAATGGCTCCTTAATTTGCGGAGGGTGAGAGATTCGAACTCTCGGTGGGTTTCCCCACACACACTTTCCAAGCGTGCGCACTAGGCCACTATGCGAACCCTCCAGTGAACCGAATTAGAATATCATACGAGGTGATTTCTACACCTTCACGGTAATTTCTACACCAAGCGCGTCAGCTAACCGCTTCACAAAAAGAAGTGTTGGGTTGTAAGCTCCGGATTCAAAACGAGCGATGGAAGATTGCTTTGTACCAATTTTCTCCGCAAGCTCTTTCTGGGTAAGGCCCTTCTTTTGTCTTTGCTCGACAAGCAATTTCATAAACGACCGCTGAAGTTTGAGTGCTTCATATTGTTTTTTAAATTCTGGGTCTTTGAGCCATTCCTTCTTTACCTCCTCGAAAGTTTTCATTTTGTATAGTTTATTTTCCATGTTCAGAGTATATCGTATACGTTATATTACTTCAAGTTTTTTAGTTGCTTTCTAGCATACCCAAGGTCATGTCTGGAGATTCGATTCGTCTTTTTGAAAAATCCATGCAAGAGATAGATGTGTCCGGAATGAAACGTATACAAAAATCGCACATGCTGGATGTCTACGATTCTCAGTTCAAAAAGACCCCCACCAAGAGATCTAGAATGTGGCATGCGCAGTTTATAGTTTTCAGTAGCTAGATCGTCTAGGTCGGCCGAAACAACAGTTTTAATAACCAAAGGCAATGATTCGATAAATCCCTTTACCTTCTGATTAGAAAAAAATATCCTCACCTAAACACCCTTACACAATCACACTCAAGAAAACCTTAAGAAAAGTTAAAGAAATCACTACTTCTCAACAATAAAATTAAAAATGTGCCAATGTTTCATCTCGCCAACGGCGGTCACGCTATCTCTCTCTTCCTCCTCAAGTGACATAACCTTAAACCGACTCAACAACTCATCTACTCTGGCTCGGGAAGTAAAAGTCATTTCCGGATTATCTCTCCACTCATCTCTGTCACCAAAAAATTGTCCGACCAAGATTCCGCCTTGCTTTAGTGATTGATATATTTTTTCAAAAACATCATCAAATGAGGCTGGGTTAATAAAAGGTAAAGCAAATTGAGCGCTAATCAGATCAAAACGGTTAACTCCATAATCAAATTCTTCAAAAGAAGCAACGATGTATTCAAAACGATTCTTTGGCAACTCCTTCCCGATAAGTTTCGTGACATCATTTTTATCCAAAGCAACCACGTGTTTAAATCCGCCATCCAAGAGTAATGGTATGTCATTCAAGGTTCCAGCACCAAAATCAAGGGCAGCGTCTTTATTTTTTACAAAACTAAGAGCTTTAATGAGCAATGGCCGAGGCGGCTTCCCTTTCCTGCTTTCAAAATAATCTTTCCATGTGGCAGGTTTTGCTCTTTTCATAGATATAAAATCGTGGATAGGAAGAGAGAATTAAAACAAAAAATCACCGGTTCATCCCCCGCAAAATTTTTATTCGTTCTTCTGCTGGTGGATGAGTCATGAAAAGTTTAGCAATTCCTCCGGGTTTGCCCGTGTTTCCTTTTTTACCAAAAGGATTTGAGATAAAAAGATGGGCGGTCGCATTGCTGGCCCGATTCATCGGCTGTGAAGAGTGGGCGGAAATTTTTTCC
Organism: uncultured Candidatus Saccharibacteria bacterium; assembly: GCA_964390475.1. Taxonomy (GTDB): domain Bacteria; phylum Patescibacteriota; class Minisyncoccia; order Phycocordibacterales; family DATGWK01; genus JAHFLV01. The sequence goes on from CAYMIB010000019.1 coordinate 7,016, forward strand.
AAAGCACTGGCCAAACCTTCCGGATAGCGTGTAAGCAAAGCACCCGAAGCGTCTGCTAAAAATTCTCGTTTGCGCGAAATCGCAAGTTGAATAATGAGAGCAATAATCGGCGACAGAATAGCAAAAATTATTCCGACGAGCATCAATATGCCGTGGGCCCGACTATCTCTGTCCCCGCCCCTAGCACCAAAAATATGACTGCGAACAAAAAAATCTGAAATGATTGTGATGAAGCCGACCAAAACAACAACGACCGTTGAGAGCAAAATGTCGCGATTGCCGATATGGGAAAGTTCATGAGCAATAACCCCTTCGAGCTCAGAGCGGTCTAGGATTTGAAGCAAACCAGAAGTCACGGCCACCGCCGCATGTTCTTTGTTTCGTCCGGTTGCAAACGCATTTGGCTGGGCGTCCGGAATGACGTAGAGCTTCGGCATTGGCAGGCCGGCAGTAATCGAAAGATTTTCGACAGTGTTGTAGAGATCAGGATGGCTTTCATTTGTCACCGGCTGTGCCCGATACATCGAAAGAACGATCTTGTCAGAATACCAGTAGCTAAAAATATTCATGCCAATACTTATCGCCACAAAAACAAAAAGAATCGTTGGGTTCTGATATATCTGACTAAATGTCCAACCAATAAAAATCGCAACGACAAAAAACGTTGCCATCAGAAACCAGGTTTTTCGGATGTTTGAGTCTTGATGTGTGTACATAGTCTGAGAATGTTGGTTTTAGTTTTTAAAACCTTGACGAGAAGAGCCGCAGGACGATTTGCATGGTTTGCCGTAGGCGAAAATCGTCCGAGGACTAGTGAAGTGTCCTCGCCGGAGGACACGAACGCTCCTTGAAGAACAAATTGAAAATTAAAACTTAACAGCAACCGGCTCCCGAGCCGCCTCATCAGCTACCAAATCAAAAAACTCTCGCTTTTCGAAGTTGAACATTTTTACAATAATATTATTCGGGAAAGTTTCGAAAGCAATGTTTAGGTCACGAACGTTTGTATTGTAGAAGCGACGAGCGGCCTGGATTTTATTTTCAGTGTCAGAAAGTTCGCGCTGGAGTTCCATGAAGTTCTGGTTGGCCTTGAGCTCAGGGTAGGCCTCGGCGATTGCAAAGACAGACTTGAGTGCGCCAGCCAAAGTATTTTCAGCCTGACCCTTTTCCGCGGCGCCAGTTGCTGACATTGCAGCCGCCCGAGCCTGAATGACTTTTTCAAAAGCCGTACTTTCGTGAGTAGCGTAGCCCTTCACGGTACTAACAAGGTTCGGAATCAAATCGTATCGGCGCTTCAACTGAACATCAATGTCAGCCCAGGATTCTTTGGTTCGATTTACTTTCCGAACAAAGCCGTTGTAAGTGAAGGCCAAAAAAAGACCAGCCAAAACAACAACTGCAATGATAATAAAAATGAATGTCATGAGATTTATATTTTAAATGACCTTTTAAACGGCTAAAGAATAATGGAACGATTTTAACACAAAAGTCCCGGCGGCGCTTAGCAACTAAAACTGAGCTACTAGAACTGGTTGACTCGAGCTCGAGTCTCAGAGTCAAACTGGCCGGTTGGAGTAATACCGACAAATGACTGCAGTCTGGCTACGGCTTCTTGGGTCACAATACCGAAACCACCATAACCAACCCCTTCAGGCATTACCAAAAGACCGCGGTTTTCCAAAAATCTTTGAAGGGCGACGACCTCTGGACCAGAGCTACCGAGCGTTAGATCAACGTTAAAATTATGCGAGTCAGGTATCCAATATATTCCTGAAGTACCAGAGCCACTTGAGCTACTAGAAGAAGTCCGCGGGCGAGGTGTTGTCGCGGGACGAGGCGGTGTTACGGTCGGAGTCTGAACAGCATTTCTAGCCGCAAATTGTGCTGTTAGTGAATTCAAAACAGTCTGTAGTTCTTGAATTTTTTGAACAAGATATTCTCTGGACGGTGTCTGCGAAGGCGACCTACTCGAGCCTCCCGAACCGGACGATCCGTCGGACGACGGAGGAGGGGCATCTCCTGGTGCAGTCACGTTGAACTCGTTGTTGTCCGTCGGATCACTACAACCTGGGTCATACGGCCAATCTTTTCTACCGTCGCCATCATTGTCTACACCGTCAAAACAAACAACCTGACTTAGATCTAGGTTGGACAAATCAACTGGGTAATGACCGACGCAAGTTCCAAAATAAATCGGCGTAAATCCCCAAGAAGCCATTCTTTCTAGTTCGTTACCACCGCAGTACGGCGGACGATCATGGAAAAACCAAACTTCAGCTCCCTCGTTCAAATATCGACTCAAAACATCTGGACCGGCCGGGTCTTGTTTGTCGAACTGCGTCCACCAGTCGTACTGGCGTAAATAATAAAAATTGGCGACCTTGCGGTGGAGGATGTCTGGCCCAGAACCTTCATGAACAAAAAGAACCTTGTTGCTTGTTAGCTGTTTCAACCGATCAATCCTAGAATTTCTTTCGTAGGTTGTGCCACCAAAAGCATCGAGACCAATAATCTTAGCTCCTCTTTGGTAAGCTTGGGTTAGCTGGTTGTCCAAAAAGCTGACGTGGCTTGAATTTAAGTAATCAGCTTGTACAAGCATTGGTGGATCCCACTGTTGAGGCACAGGAACCTGAGAACTTCGACCCCACCAAAAACCAAGCTCAACACCGTTTTCGGCAAACTGTTCAAACTCCTCGTCTGTACTGGCAAGGTGGGATGGAAAATCCATAAAGGCCGGTGGGTAGTTGCAGTCCTGAGATCTAAAATCTGAATACCCGAGAACACCACAGGTAGATCTTGGACTATAAAGACCGCTCGGGGTCCAAACCATTGCTCGTTCAAAACCACGATCCTCCACCTCGCTAAGAAAAGTGTCTACGAAAGTCGTCCAACCTTCATTAATCAGTGGACCGTAGTAAGTTTCAACTCTATATGATCTAGAGTTGGTCTGTTCGCTGTAAACTGCAGCCGAGGTTGGCTCGACACCGTAAACTGGACGAACATCCTGAGCTCTAACCTGATCTATGACACCATATACCTGCTTAAAATATTTTTTATAAGGATCAAGTGTCAAAATCCATGAACGTGGTTCAGTAAAACGCATTGAAACTGTGTACACTCTCTGTTCGTTTGGACCCAGTCTGGCATAAGTAGATGGACTAAATTCCTTGTACTCGTGTCTCCAGGTGCCAGTCTGAATTCCAGAAGTGACTTTTGTTAACTGAGGAACAATTTCGTGTTTGTACTGCAAATATGGATACATAAGTGAAGAACCAACAGCAAAATCTTCGTCATGGGCAACTATTACCGGTGAATAGTAGAAACCAGGATAACTCAAGGCGCCTAAGTTTTCAGCGTTCTCACGACCAGAACTTCCTAGAAAAATGTTAGATGGGCCACTGCCTTGTCTTACGTTACGAATATATCCAGCATCTCTGGTATCCAATAAATAAAAATCTCCAGTCGTGTTTTGCATCACACCCTCAACCCGCAATTCTGGCGCGTTTTGGTTTTGCGCCGTTGGGTTGGTTACGGTGTAAATAATATCTACCCCGCCACACCAGTCAACGATGTCATAACTGACTCGAATCGCACCGTTACTCTTATCAACAAAAAAACGTTCATCGGAAAAATTCTGTCTCAAAACTCGGCCGTCACTTCTCCTCTGAGACTGGAAAGTTTCAGTACCATCTGCTTTGTTGGTGATGCTAGTTAAAAGGTTGTAGTTGTAGTCGCGATCGTCGCCGTAACCAGTACACAAGTCAGAAGAACTACCAACCTGAGCGAGTTGGCTCCTAGGATTCACACTAAACGAATCAAAAAAGGTTCTCCCGAGTAGGAAAACAAAAGCTAGAACAACAATAAGCGTTGCTATTTTTTTAATTTGCATAAAAACGAACTGAAAACAAAATCAGCTTGTTTATTATAGCATCCAAAATTTTCTAGTAATCCATTCCCCCGCCCATTCCGCCAGGCATTCCGGCGCCGCCGACTCTTTCATCTTTTGGTTCTTCGGCAATAGCGACTTCGGTTGTGAGGAGAATCGCCGCCGCAGAAGAAGCGTTTTCGAGTGCGGTGCGAGTAACCTTCACCGGGTCAATGATTCCCTTCGCAATCATATCTTTCTCAATAGTGTCAGACATCGCATCATAGCCCGCGCCGATTTCGATTGATTCCATTATTTTATTCACAATCACCGAGCCGTCGTCCTTACCGGCGTTAATAGCGATTTGTTTGAGCGGGGCCTCGAGAGCTTTAAGAATTATTTCGTAACCGAGCTTCGCTTCGTTTGAGGTCTGAGCTTCGCGCTTTTCCATGAGTTTTTTTGCGGCGCGGATCAGCGCACTTCCGCCACCAGCCACAATTCCCTCCTCGATTGCCGCTTTAGTCGCATTGACTGCATCCTCGATTTTGAGTTTGAGATATTTCATCTCGGTTTCAGTCGCGGCGCCAACTTTGATGACCGCTACGCCACCAGAAAGTTTGGCAATACGTTCATCGAGTTTTTCAACGTCGAACTTTGCATCGCTTGCCGCTTTTTGCTTTTTAATACTTGCGACACGCGCGTCAATGTCAGTTTTCTTGCCCTTTCCGCCGACAATAATAGTGCGATCTTTTGTGGCAATCACCTTTGAAGCTCGACCAAGCATTGCAATTTCAGCATTTTCGAGTTTTGTGCCGAGTTCTTCAGAAACTACTTTCGCCCCGATCGTTACCGCAATATCAGCAAGCAAGTCTTTCTTTCGGTCACCGTAGCCAGGAGCTTTTACCGCAAGCACATTGAAACCGCCGCGGAGTTTGTTCACGACAAGTGTCGTCAAAGCTTCACCATCAACATCTTCGGCAATAATAACCAGTTCTTTCTTTCCACTCTGAGCAACTTTTTCTAGCAAAGGCAAAATTTCTTTAATACTCGAAATCTTTTTGTCGGTAATGAGAATCGGCGCATCAGCATATTCCGCTTCCATTCTTTCGGTATTGGTAATCATATAGGCTGAAACGTAGCCCTTGTCGAATTCGAGACCTTCGACAACTTCGGAATCAATGCCGATCGACTGAGATTCTTCGACAGTGACCACACCGTCCTTTCCAACCTTATCTATAGTGTCGGCAATAATTTTTCCAATATCGGCGCTTTCGGCGGAAATCGTCGCCACTTGGCGGATTTCATCCCGGCTTTTGATTGGTTTTGAAATCGCCTTCAAAGCTTTGAGGGCTTCACTTGTTGCTTCTTCGATTCCAGCTCGAAGTTGCATGGAGTTCACACCCATCGAGGTGTGTTTCATTCCTTCGGAAACGATAGCTTGCATCAAAATGACCGAAGTGGTTGTACCATCGCCGGCAACATCGTTCGTTTTGGTCGCTACTTCTTTAATGATCTCGGCGCCCATGTTTTCAAACTTGTCTTTGAGAACAATTTCTTTAGCAATCGAAACGCCGTCGTTCGTGATAGTCGGGCCACCATATCCTTTGTCGAGCACGACATTGCGACCACGCGGACCAAGGGTGATTTTGACCGCATCAGCGACCGTGTCGACACCGCGTTTCAGAGATTTTCGGGCTTCTTCGTTAAACTTTATGATTTTGCTCATGTTGTTGGACAGATTATCTGGTAATACTGAGTTCTAAGCTGCCTATTTGTTAATAATCGCCAGGACACTGTCTTCCTTCAATATATAGAGCTCACTGCCGTCGACCTTCACTTCGTCAAAACCGTATTTGGAGAAAATTACGGTGTCGCCGACCTTCACTTTCATCGGCACGATCTTACCATTGTCATATCGGCCTTCGCCGACAGCAATCACTTTGCCCTTTTCCGGACTTTCTTTACTGACAGTTTCTGGAATGATAATCCCGAAGTCATTTTTCTTTTCGACGTCACTGTCTAGGAATGGTTTGATTAAAATCCGATCACCGAGCGGTTGGATCGATGACTTGGCAACTTTGGCAACTGATTTAGTTGAGTTGTCTGATTTTCCTAAAACTGGTGAGGTTTTTTTAGGTTTTACCGTGCTTTTTTTGTTATTTTTTTTCATGGTGAAATCTAAAATTATTTTGATGTCGTTTGTAATGTGGCGCCAGTATAAGGCATGCCTGGGGTTGAAATCAACACATTGAGCGTTGTCCATATTGTCCACAGTTTTTTATCCATAGTTTTCGTCGATCATTTTGACAAAAAGTTACAAACGTGATACTTTCTTGCCTGGATAGCTCTTTGGCGCCAGCGTGGTCGTCAAATCCAAAACCCATTTGTTTTGTAGATGAAAGGACACTGTCGATGACACAAGCCGCAATTTCTCCTGGACGCAGAATGCCTAACTTCACAGGCAGAATACCAGGAAAGAAACGCCCAATCGGGGGGCAAGGCGGCAAACGGTCCGGGCATGTTGACCTCAACAGGCGCCGGAGGACGACGGTTCAACATACTCAGGTGGCAAGCACGGAAGCTCCGAAGAGTAAAATGGGAGGAAGGAGACACACAGACAGGAGCCGGGGTTTCATCAAAAAACTGCTAGCTCGGCTTTCTGGTTCAGGATTGTTTCGGACCAGGATTTTGCGGGGATCGATCGATCACGTGGCCAGGCTCTCGCACTTTCCGACAGGCAAGGAGTTCGTGAGCGTAATTCAGAAGGCCGGAAGACGCACGATCACTCCCTACGCGCAAATGGCACTATCAACTATCTGGCCAAAACCGGGAATCGAGAAGGCTGGTTGTCGGTCTCGGCTACTACTGACCACACCGAGAAACCTCGGATTTGGTACGGGGGTAAGCCGGGGTGTTTTCTTTGCTCGGGCGACGGGAGTTGGTCTCTCGTTGTGTACCTGCCTGACAGGACCAGTCATGTTTTCGGACCTTGGACGGCAATTCGACAGGTCGGTGAGTGTGGCTATGGAGCCAATCATCACACCGGGCGGAACGCCAGTTGTATTTCGTTTAGGAAACCAGTCCGGCCAACGGCAGCTCTGCGGCGACATCGCCGACGACAGAGCTCTGGTTCACCCAGACGAAGTGTTTGTCTTCGAACTCGAAGTCACCTTCGCCTAAAGTCCGACTCACACATTGTTCACCCAGCCCACACTCGGAGTGTGGGCTTTTTTTATAAAATCCCACCTTGGTTGCTAATTTTTAGACCAATAGTATAATGACTCCCAATGGCGTTTTTCATCAGTTCGATTTTACCGATTATTCAGGTAATTCTATCAGTGCTCCTCATCGGGGCTATCCTACTTCAAAGATCTGAAGCGGGTCTCGGAAGCTCTTTCGGAGGAGACGGTTTTTCTGCTGGCTTTCACGAACGACGCGGTTTAGAAAAAGTCCTGTTCTACGGCACAATTGTTGTCGCTGCCCTTTTCGCCATTTCAGCTCTTGTTTCTCTTCTTTTAAAATAGTCTCAAACTGGTTTTTATACTGTGGAAATAAATAGCCAAATAAACTCAAATCTTCGACGAAAGTCGTTTATGAACTCGTTTTATGATGCGAATCGGGCTTTTGGTCTGACAGAAAGAGTAATTTTTTATATTTTTGTTGTGGTAATGGTTATAACTGGTCTGACTCTTCTTTCAAAATTAAACAATCGATTTTTAGTAACTGTTCCAGACTATGGCGGCACGATTACCGAAGGAATCGTCGGCGTGCCCCGTTTTATAAACCCAATTTTGGCTTTATCTGAGCCGGACCGAGACCTAGTGTCGTTGGTTTTTTCAGGCCTGCTAAAAGTCTCTCCAGACGGCAAAATGGTCGGAGATTTGGTTAGCGAATACACAATTTCTCCTGACGGCAAAACATACACCTTCACCATTAGAGACGATGTTTCTTTTCACGACGGCGAACCGGTCACAACTGACGATGTTCTGTTCACCATAGAGCAAGTTCAGAACCCGGCTGTCAAAAGTCCAAAACGTCCAACCTGGGAAGGAGTGCTCGTTAAAAAAATCGACTCGCGCCGAATTTCATTCACTCTAAAGCAACCATACGCACCATTTATAGACAACTTCACGCTAGGCATTTTACCTCGCCATGTTTGGAAAGATGTGCCACCAGACGAATTTTCTTTCAGCGAACTCAACGTTCAAGCAATTGGTAGTGGGCCGTATAAGGTAAGCGACGTTGAGCGAAATTCTTATGGTCTGCCAACCCTCTACAACCTGCATTCTTTCAGCAACTATTCTTTAGGTAATCCATTCATAAAAAATATTGTTTTGCATTTCTATCAAAACGAGGCTGATTTGTTTGATGATTTCAAAAATGGCGACATCGGCAGCATGAGCAGTGTTTCCCCAGAAAGTCTTCGAGAATTAGTTGGTCCAGAAAGCAAGGTTATTTCTTCTTCCCTACCTCGAATTTTTGGAGTCTTTTTCAACCAAAACCAAGCTACAGTTTTCCTAAACAAAGAAGTTAGGGAGGCCTTGGCTGTAGCGATCGACAAGGATCGCATCGTAAATGAGGTCCTTTATGGTTATGCGACGATTATAGACTCACCGGTGCCTATCTCTGGCAAGATTCCTGGTCAAACCGTGGCGACTTCAACCTCTGGTTCGCTTTCTCGAACAGACCGAGCACTAGCCATTTTGTCAAAAGCTGGCTGGGTTTTGAATTCGAAAACTGGTGTGATGGAGAAAAAAAGCGGTGCAAACACCATTTCTCTAACCTTCTCAATAGCTACTGGCGATGCTACAGAGCTTAAACGAGCAGCTGAAATGGTTAAAGAAGACTGGGAGAAGATCGGGGCATCGGTTGAGCTTAAGGTTTTTGAAATCGGTGACCTAAACCAAGACGTCATCCGACCGAGAAAATTTGACGCTTTGTTTTTTGGAGAAATTGTTGGCCGAGAGTTCGATCTCTATCCTTTTTGGCATTCTTCACAAAGAAATGACCCTGGTCTGAACATTGCTCTCTACGCCAACATTACCGCCGACAAAGTTTTAGAGAGTTTGCGTTTGACCCAGAACCGGGATGAGCGAATGACTAAGGTCAAGGAATTCGAGACTCTGCTCAAGGCAGATATGCCGGCGGTTTTCATTTATTCACCGAATTTTATATATGTCGTACCAGAAAAGCTTCAGGACGTCCGGCTCGGTGAACTTTCAAACCCTGATGACAGATTTTTGAATGTTAACGAATGGCACATAGAGACAAATAAGGTTTGGAAATTTTTCATTCAGAAACAATAAGTA
>CAYMIB010000020.1:0-15369 GCA_964390475.1 uncultured Candidatus Saccharibacteria bacterium
GTCGACCCAACCTTTTACGATGACTTCTTGACCAACCATACCCGCGAGTTCTTTGATGTGTGTTCGTTTCATATGTTTAATTATTGGAGAAACAAAAACGCCCCTCCAAATTTATTACTAGAATAAATTCGCAGGGGCGATCTCGTCGCGGTGCCACCCTGTTTTTTTACTTCATTAATTCCCTTACCTCGCCGGCGTCACCCGGGTCGTTGGTGTAGTGAAAGTATATATTCTATGATTAAAAGAGCCAACACTTGACTTAAACACTAATTAGTTCTATATTTTTTTCAGAAAAGCTCGGACTAGACGCAAAGAACCAAAGGAGAATACTCTTGAATAAGCGAACTGCTTGGAAGACCAAGTCCGCTCAGGTTGAAAAAAGACTCACTCAGTGGGCAATGAAACAGGGACTGATCGGCAAAGGTCAAAAGATCAAGTGCGACTTGAGAGTTACTTTTGAAAAAATCCAGTTCGAACTCATTCCAGTTGGACCACAGCCTCCACTCAACACGAGTATTAGTGATTTTTTTAATTACGAACGAGGAGCAAGCGTTCAAGTTTGCAGGGCGACGGTCACAAGCGTAAGGAGCGGGCTTGTCCACGGCCACCTTTTTCCTGGTGACAAGTCAGATGAGCTTCGGACCGTTGGTGACCTGATTCTAATGACTCGCGACAAACTCAAGTTTCGTCGTGGCTTCTATACCCGCTCAATCGAAGTGGTCGAACGTATGCTCAGGACGGCCGGACTAGAGTTGGCCAAAAAGTAAATGGCTTTGGCGAAAAACCTTATGTTCAACCGCACCCCAGGTGCGGTTTTTTTCATGCAAATTTCGTACCAAAAATCCGTTTGACTTTCCATGAATTTGTATTAAAGTATTGCCAGACTGTTCGTCACAGAAAATAAGGAAACATAGGCAAAAGCACAGGAGGGTATATGCCGGGCCATTTTTCAACCGAAAACGTCAGGAAGTTTCTGAATGACAATCTCGGGGTGGTAAAAAACCCCGAGGAAATCATTTCTCAGGCGTTCAACCTAGAGCAAATGAACGGCGGCGTCTTGCATGCGGCGGAAATCGAGCACTTGTTCCCTGGCCCGTTGGCGGCGCGATTCATCATCGAAGTCACCGAAAGTAAGGAGCATCGGGACATCTTTGCGAAAGCAACCGGACGCTACGACACCACAGGCAACTTTGGTGTTGCTGGAGCGGCTCAGGCTCATGTTGAACCTGATTCGCAGATGCATCCCGAACCCGTGAGCCAGGTTGGACCAGACGAAGATCTGGATCAGACCAAAACCAGTAAGGGTAAGAAGTTGGTCAGGAGAACAACCCGTCACAAGCCAGAAAAACCCAAGAAACCAAGGAGGGCGCTATGAACAGTAAGGACCGCTTTGATTTGGTCTTTCCGGGCAAAGGTGAAAATCCAAATCCCGCTCTGGCGTACTTCGCGAAAGGGATCGGCACCACCGCTGAGGCAATCAAAACTGATGCAGTGTTGGCAGGAAAAAGAGACGGCTGGATAATGATTATCCTGCCAGTCCTTCTCACCTTCGGACTCATCACGCTCATGCTGTTCATGTCGCTTACAAAGCTTCGGGATAGCACGAATGTTTTTAGCCAGATCCTTTTCTGGCTTACCGTTGTGATACCGCCGGCTGTTGGGTTTTTGGTTCTCTACCTCGCTTACCCAGGATATGCGTTCAGGGAATACTCGCAATATGACCGGAGCAGAGAGGCCGTGGAGAAGTTCTGCACGCTGATGAAAATCCTCGAGCTTTCCGGAAATGTGCAGTCTGAGGTGGACCAAGAAAGAATGAGAACCTTGGTTCAGGATGAACTACGCAATCTCAAAAGCGAGCAAGCAAACAACCGGCGCGAATGGCAGGAAACCAGAAGTGACATGGTCAAAGTCGAGTGTGAGAAAGTGGGCCTGGAACTTCAGGGTGAATTTGACGAGCTACATGAGCTGGCAAGTTTGTTCTGGGAACTTGGGCCGATCGAAAAGTATCGACCCAAACTGAGCATTGCCGCCTGATTTCAGATTCCAGACCGCCCCGTGGCGGTCTTTTTTTTGTGTTCGTCTTGATTTGTGTTCATCTTGATATGCCCTATTTGACGACCGGTCATAAAAATTGTAATCTTTCTGCCAGAATGTTTGAATGAGCACTCGATAACGAAAGGGGTGACCAATGTCATTTTGGACAGAATCCGTGGATGGTCGGGTTAACGCCGATCTAGTCAAAAACTGGGCATCATTTAATGACACAACACCGGAAGACATGGCGCGGAGACATCGGTGGGAATCGACCTTTGCAGGAACAACCTATATCTCACTTGTGCTTATCGCAATTTGTCTGGTCATTTACATCCTTCAAAGCCCAAAAAGCTCAGAGGAGATGAGTCTGGCGTTCATGCAGATCTTGGGGTCTGTGGCGGGGACTTCTTTGCTCGTAGCGATCGTCAGCGTCGTAGCAATGTCATTTGTTCCGAATTCTCTGGTCCCAGAATTCAACCGCAACTTTTCTCTTCTCTTTGATTTCTTTCAACATCTACATACCATCAAAAACATGTCACCAGAGGCACTTAGAAAAGTCATCGAGGTTGAGGAAGGCAAGATCCTGAAAAGTATTAATGAGGCTCCGATGGAATTCAGCGAGGCAAAAGGAAACCCCAAACTTTCGTTTCAGTTGATGGAGGGATTCGCGCGAAAGAAAAAAGAGCTCTCTCAAATACGAGGGCTCAAGGAAATGTTCACAAGACAAGTCGTGTGACAGGTCTTACACACTGCAAGGCGGCACAATGTGCCGCTTTTCTTTTTTTGACAAAACCTAAATTTAGTTATACATTCCACCCGGAAACACGCGGCCTCGTGTTCTGGAATTGAAGTGTCCTCACTTGGTGATTCTTGTGATGTGATGCGGCTGACCCCGCCAATTCCCACGGCCAAATTGGAGCGTTGTATGTCGCTTGAACATGTTCTTTTCATTAGACCAACAGGCAGAGTCAGTGAAGATCTTTTGCGTTTTTGGGCAGACCATAGAAAGCCCGAATCTGAGCAAATCGAGCTATCAATTCGAGTAAGAGCCTTGCAACAGTCCATTAAATACCACACATCATGCGTAAATCTGAGATCGGGTGGCGTCAAAGCCTTGATCCTGCCGGTCCTGGCAATGATTGTTCTTGGACTGTCTGGAAATCAGTCTTTGATCTGGATCATGCTGGCCTTGTTCGTTGCCATGGCAACTCCGATCATCATTTTGCTGTCTCGGTGGCTCCCCCTTTCAACGATCGGTCGTGAGTTCACAAACGAAATAACCGAGATTCGGAAAAGGGCTGACATACCGACGGATGCCCAACTTGATCTGAAACTGATCACGGACTTCATTGAGATCGAACTTAATACACTGGCTTCAGAGATCAAGGACTATGATCGCCGAATGAGGTTCATAACAGACAAAATCAGGAAGAATAAATTCCGCAGAGAAAAAGCTGTCTCGAAAGGCAATTTCAACCGCCTCTACGACCTCGGCGGACGGTTCTGTAATCTCATGGAAAAGTGCCAATACTTCGAAGACCCGGACACCGACATCTTGGCGCCGGATGATGAATGAACCGGGTAGACACAAAACGGCACTTCGGTGCCGTTTTTTTCTTTTACAAAACAGTTGTATTATTTACCACAGAAAAATTGTTACAAAAAGGAGGAAGCTGATGATTTCCACAATGGGTGAATTTTTTGATGAGCTTTCAAAAACCAAGAACGGCCAGGGAAAAATCTGGCTTGAGGATCTAGTTGAAGAATGCAACCCTGAACAGCTCGCTGAATTCAGAGCTACACCGTTTAATCACGAGGAGGTTTTGTTTCTTCGCGATGCCATATGCAGCATGATGTACGAACGGTTACGGGGTATTTGCACCGACGAACTCTACGAGCGCGTTGGGAAGAACGGTCATCAGTTCCTGGAGGAAATGGGGGTCTTGTCCGCAAAACACGGAGTTGATTTCGGGGCTCGGGGTACCGACACCAACGTAACCGCCACTGAACACTGTGAGAGTGCGGGCGTGATCAAAGTGGTAAATGGAATCGTAAAACCCGTCGAACCACGAGAGAAATGATGGGAGAAAAAATGCTTTCAACCGAAGCCTCCGACTGGTACACAAAAGCCAAACTGGGCGACATGTGTTGTTCCGACACCAGATGCGAACATTGTGAACCGTCTGGTAACTGTGACTTGTGTAATACGATCGACGGCAGGGGCATAGAAGCAGTAAACGAGTATGCATCAACGTGCGACTGCTGCAGCAAGCTGACGATCCATGAGGAAATGACGATGGACACGGTCACACAGCTGGGCTATTGCGCTGAGTGTGTGGCGAGTCGATTGTCGCCAGAAATACTCGCCCGACTTGAACCCGAAACACCTGACTGACGTTGGATGTTTTTTATAATTATATTTATTTGACAACTTAAAAAATAAATCATATAATCCGTCCGGAAACATGTGGCCGCATGCTCTGGAATTGAAGTGTCAGGCCCAGGGTGATACCTGAGCCACGACGTGGGTGATACCACCAATTTCGTCAGGCCAAAGGAGTGTCATATGACACCGTATGCTGCTATTTGTCAGGGAGGAGTCGAAAGAGAGGTTGTGAAGCATTGGGCACATCGCAACCAAGTAGACCCCCAGAAGGTGGTCCGCTCGAGTGTCTTCCAAAGCATAAGTGGGTGGCTATTTTTTACTGCCTTCTTTGCCTGTCTCGGGGTAGTTGTTTCTTTTTTTTTCATGGAACAGACAGTGATCAATCTGTTTGAGTGGCAGACTAAACTCTGGATGCTTTTCTCCATTTTTCAGTTTGCGCTATATCCGCCTGCCCTGTTCTTTCTTCTTGGTCCAGGTCGTCTAAGCCGAAGATTCATGCGCGATCTGAAGAATCTACAGAAGGTGGTGAACTACCCCGAAGATCCTGATGACAGTGAACCCCCAGTGATCACCGCCAAGAGTCTGGGTCGTTGGACAGAACAAAAACTACTCTCAACAACGACAAGCATTCAGCAGAGCGAAAAGCAAGTAGACACAACAGCAGACTACGATCAGAAAAGAATGCACCTGGAGTATCGTGAAGCGCATAAAAGTCTTTTCGATAAACTCTATGGCCTCGGTGGCATGCTCTGCGACCTCAAAGAAAAGAGCTGGTACTACAAGAATGCCGTCCGGCCGTAAGACTTCAGTCGTTTGCGCCTCAACATCAAACCCCCACATCTGTGGGGGCTTTTTCTTTTACCAAATATATAAAATAATTAAACTAACTCCGTCTCCCCTTCGCTCGTTCGTTTTCGGTCAAAAGTTGTTTGCGGAGGCGGACACTTTTTGGAGTGATTTCGAGATACTCGTCGTTTGAAATAATTTCAAGACCACGGCCGATGGTAACATCGAATGGCTTCACAAGGTCGATTGATTCATCAGAACCAGACGCGCGCATGTTGGTGAGTTGTTTACCTTTGGTTGGATTCACATACATTTCTTCACCTTTTGATGTGTTGCCGATAACCATTCCTTCATAGACTTCGGCGCTCGGGCCGATGTAGAGTTCACCACGCTCCTGCAAATTCCAGAGTGAAAATGCCAAAGCCTTGCCAGTCGCCATTGAAACCATGGCACCAACATGACGTTTACGGATTTCGCCAGCGTAAGGTTTGAAGCCGATAAAATGAGAAGAGAAAATTCCCTCACCTTTTGTGTCGATGACGAATTGGTTTCTGTAGCCAAGCAAACCACGAGTCGGACCTTCAAAAAGAATTCGGACAAGGTCACCGTGCACTGCAAGGTTAGTCATGACAAAACTTTTCATACCGAGACGATCGATAATTGTGCCTTGGTATTGATTTGGAATATCGATAACCACTTCTTCGTATGGCTCAGTCTTGACGCCGTTTACTTCGTGAATAATGACCTGCGGTTCAGAAACTTGAAGTTCGAAACCAGCCCGGCGCATATTTTCGAGCAAAATTTCAACGTGAAGTTCGCCACGGGCCATGACTTTAAAAATATCGCCTGAGCCGAATTCAACTTTGAGACCAACGTTTACTTCAAGCTCGCGTTCGAGATAGTCGCGAATCTGGCGTGAGGTCACAAATTTCCCCTCGCGGCCCGCAAACGGAGAATTATTTACCAAAAAGTTAAGGGTAATGGTCGGCTCATCAACAGCGATAGCTGGCAAGGGTGTCGCGTTTTCTTCGGTTGTCACCGTGTCACCGATATAAATGTCTGGAAGACCGGCGATCATTACAATGTCACCCGCAACGGCCTCCGACACATCTTTTTTAACCAAGCCGTCGAAGACGAAAACTTTAGTGATTTTTCCTGAAATAGTTTTTCCGTCCGGCTTTTTTACAAAAACATTCTGCCCCGCTTTGATCACACCTTCATACATACGACCCACAGCCAGGCGACCGATGAAATTATCATAACCGAGGTTAAACGGCTGCATCATGAGCGGCTTTGCGGTAAGTTCCGGAGAAGATGCCGGTTTTACGTGCTCCAAAATAACATCAACGAGGGGGTTCAAGTTCACCATCTCATCTTCCATTTTTCGTTTTGCAGTGCCGTCGCGGCCAATTGCATATACAACTGGAAATTCAGCCTGGGCATCGCTCGCACCGAGTTCAAGGAAAAGTCCGAGCACTTCTTCTTCACACTTTTTAACGTCAGCCGCTTTTTTGTCGATTTTGTTAATGACGACGATCGGCTTCAAACCGAGTTCAAGAGATTTCTTCAAAACGAAACGAGTCTGCGGCATTGGGCCTTCCTGAGCATCAACGACGAGGAGCACTGAATCGATCGATCGCAAAACACGTTCCACCTCTGAACCGAAGTCGGCGTGGCCTGGTGTGTCAACGATATTTATTTTCGTTCCTTTATAAAAAATTGAGGTGTTCTTGGCGTAAATTGTGATACCACGCTCACGCTCGAGGTCGTTTGAATCCATCGAAGTACCTTCGACAAGCTTTGCATCGCCCGAATTTTGACGCATCAAAGCATCGGTCAAAGTAGTTTTGCCGTGATCAACGTGAGCGATGATTGCGATGTTTCGGATTTCCATGATTGCGCCGAATTTAAATTAGCTAGGTAAATTGAGTTAATTTTTTAGAGAAATAAAAAACGCCTCTTGGGCTGGCAAATAGTAACACAAGAACACCAAAAGAAAAAGCCCGACCTTTCGGTGGGGCTTAGGGGAACAAATTACTTGAACGGAACTTCGAACATGGCAGCATGAGCGCCACTGAAATTCAGATTCTCACGCCCATGGACCTCTCGGACTGTCATGCGACAAATCTCTGGGTCTGCTGGGTTGGAAGGAGCTGTAATCTGAAGAAAACCCAGATCTTTCTCCTCGTTCCTTTTGCAGAGCAGGAGGGGATTGATCCAATACAGATCCATATCTTCATTCATATCAGTGTCAGAAAGCTGATCTCTGACGAGACATGTTGTTTCCAGACTTGCGTCTGTAAACGAACGACGCCTCGCATACTCACGAAAGTGGTCGCGAGTACAGTCACCTTCGTCAATAACGCCAAACCAAGAAAACAGACGCGCTGGAACAATCGCGATTTGAGTCTCCTTGCCATTGGTCGGTTGAAAATCCGAACCACGTAGGATGAACTTTGACTCGAGACAGATCGGGCGCCTTTTTCCTTCGAATCGCTTGATCCATCCCTCACCGCTCGTACCATCGCTCGTGACAGTGAGGTAAAAGACACCGTCAACCTCTTTCCACTTCTTGGCAAGAACACGTTTCTGACCTTCGATCACCCACTGGAGCTGATTCATAGCCCACTGGAAGTCGAGAGACCCTCTTTCGATCCGATCAACAAGCTCACGGACCTTCAGGTGCATGTCGCCCAACAACTGAGCTGGCAACTTACCAACTTTCGAACTCTTCGGACCGTCGGCGTCGACAGTTTTACCCGTCCTCATATGACAGTCTCCTTTCTACTTTTCGTCGCAACCCGCGACAATGGGGCCAGACCGAAGTGGTCATGGCAAAAAAAGAATACTTGAAAATATTGATTTTGTCAACGGTTGTGCTATACTCCCCGCACATACCACACACATGAAAAAGCCCGACCAAAACAAAACTCAAAACCCTTCAGAAAAGCCCCTCTTCCCTATGCGTATTAACAAATACCTCGCGCTTGAAAAACACTCAACTCGTCGTGGTGCAGATGAACTTATCAAGAAAAAGCTTGTCTTCATTAATGGCCGGCATGCAGTGCTCGGTGACAAGGTTTCCGAAGGTGATTCGATTGAAGTCCGTTACCGTGGCGTTCAAAAACCGCACGCTTACTTTGCCTACAATAAACCAAAAGGCATTGTCACCCATTCAGCTCAGCGCGGCGAGCGAGAAATCAAATACGAAGTAGCGCTCAAAGATGTCTTCCCTATCGGCCGACTCGATAAAGAGTCTCATGGTCTCATTATCCTCACTAGCGACGGTCGGATCACCGAACGACTCCTTGGCAAAGAATTCGCTCATGAAAAAGAATACGTTGTGACCACAAAAGAAAAACTTCGCTCAAGTTTCAAACAAAAAATGGAAGCTGGTGTGAAAATCGAGCGCGAAATGACGGCGCCTTGTAAGGTTGAAATCCTCGGCGAGAAAAAATTCCGAGTCGTTTTGACTGAAGGAAAAAAACATCAGATCCGCCGCATGTGCTCTGCTCTCTTTCAGGAAGTCGATGATCTCACACGTACCCGCATTATGAATATTCAACTAGGTAAGTTGAACGAAGGTGGTCATCGAAAAATCGAGGGCGACGAGCTGCAGACTTTTTTGCATTTGCTCGATTTAGCATAGTTCTTCTACTTTTTTATTTTTTAAGTTTATTTTATAAAAAAAGACCCACCTTTGCGGTGGGTCGATTGGCCTTTCTATTGTATTGTTTAGACGCTCACGACGTCGAAGGTTTGCCTCAAAGAGGCTGATTTGCTGACGCTGACGTTCGATCCCTTTGGCGATGGTTTTGCGCGAATTCCTCAACTTTCCTCGAACAGATACCGGGACTTTGGCCACAAGCCAGTCCAACAGTGCGTCGTAGTCAGATGTCATACGTCC
The DNA here is from genome assembly GCA_964390475.1 of uncultured Candidatus Saccharibacteria bacterium. Lineage (GTDB taxonomy): Bacteria > Patescibacteriota > Minisyncoccia > Phycocordibacterales > DATGWK01 > JAHFLV01. The sequence continues at coordinate 9,114 of CAYMIB010000020.1, forward strand.
TCCCAATATTAATTCAGGCGCCACGGTACTCTGAGAGCACTATACAATGTACGAAAAAATTTGCCAGCAATCGCCAACCCTTTCAAGCAACGAAAAACCGCCCTCATTTCTGAGAGCGGTTTTTCTGGCCTAGGCCACAAACTTTCCTACGAGATTACGCTCGAGAAACGCCTGTTGCTGCTGGACCTTTGTCACCCTGAGTAACTTCGAAAGTGACCTTGTCACCAACTTTAAGTTCATCAAAAGTAACGCCGTTCAACTCTTTAGAGTGAAAGAAGAGATCCTTTGCTTCGCCTTCGCGAGAAATGAATCCGAATCCTCGATCTGTAAGAGTCTTGATTGTACCTGTGTTCATATTACAACGATTATTTTATTTACTATTCCTGGAAACTCGACTTTGTTTCTGCGCCCTTTAAGCCCCTGCATTATATCCGACTTTAAAATAAAAGCAAGCACAAAATGAATAGGCTGAAAAATGGCGGGTATATATGAAAACAAATGAAAAAACAGGGCAATGCGCCCTGCTTTGAGTTAACTTGTTTTGAGTTCATTTTTGTCGCTTGCCGAAGATCACCATTCGGCCCAAAAAAAGACACCCGACCCGTTGACACTGAACGGACTCACCCATTCGACGTCAAATCCTTCAGGTGATGAACCGACACTCATCATCCTGCCAGTTTGAGGGTGCCTGTGGTTCATCCACACTCGCTGGCCGTCTTGGATGAGCCGCTTTCTACAAACTGACTCCTGAAACATGTCGAGCCAAGTAAAGTGAAGAAGGCTCGTCACAAAACGACTGATTTTGAGTCTTGTCGCCAATTCGACCGCCATGAGCCGGTCGTCCAGCCGATCTGATTTGTACAGCTGACTTATTCGTGAGCACTCCCTTTCGAACTCGCTCAAATCCAGCCTGACCAGTTCAAACTGATCAACCATTTTGAACACCGCTTCAACGAAGCTGGCCACGACTTCAATGCAACCAATGAAATCCCTACCAGCCGTACCAGGAATCGGACCAAGGCTGGCCAGATTCCATTTGAACTTCGTTTCGTCGTATCGGAAGAACGGGTGACACTCCAACTCACCCATGCTTTGCCTTGAAAAAAGTGGGCGACCGGTCACGGTAGAGTTTCCACGCATTCGGACGATGTTCTTCAAGGTCGACTTTTTGTCACTGTTTCCACTACCTTCTGCTGACCGGAGTGTGATAACTCTGACCAAGGTCAAGCCAAGACTCTGCGAGGCCTCCATAAATCTCCTGTGACAAGGACCGTTTGGAATCTCTCCGTTAATGTTCAAAGAATGAATGAGAGGCGGAAATTTCAGCACCCGAAGTTCGGGCAAACCAAACGTATCAACTGGCTGTTTAGTTACGCCTTCTGCCGTCTGTGGCATGTCGCTCTCCATCTCTCTGAGATTTCTCTTAGGTTTTAAAGAACCAACGAACAACTCCCACGAGGCGATGTTCGTTTTCAATTCCTATATAAAGATATACTCCGCTCAAAAGACGGTCAAGCTCAAAGTTTCTAGTTCTTCCTGGCGGAAATCATTAAAAACATCGGGAATTCTTTTCGAGCACTGTCTTCGACAACTGCTCTCGGTCCGTTTTCACTTTTTTTATGAGAAATCCATTCCTCCAAACCGGCAACCTGAAAACCAGCGCCGACCAAAGCCTTAAAATAATCCTGAAGTGGACGGTGGAAAGATTTGGTGAAGATTTTCTTGGCTCCATCATCGGTTCGAGCTATAGCTCCCGGTGTCATGTCAATGTCTATTGAAAAAGGCAGGCCGTATTTGTCGACACGACGATATTGAACTTTTGCCACGTCGTCGTAGCCCCAAGCGGTGGCTTTTGGAATTCGGAAACAAGGATGATTCAAAACGAGAATTAATTCCCCGCCCTTTGTCAAAACCCGTGATGCTTCCTTTAGAGTCGCATTCATTTCTTTTATATTCTGGATTGCTAAGACGATGACCGCGGTATTAAAATACTCGCTCTTTGCAACACGGATATCATCCGCCGGAGAAACTTCAAATCTCGCCTGTTTGTCAGCATTACCAGAAGAAGTTCCATCCTGAGCCTTTTCTTTGGCCTTTTTTATAAGCTCAGGTGATATATCAACCCCGAGCACTTCGTCTGCACCGGCTTCGGCAAATAATTTTGAGAAAAAACCTTGGCCACAGGCAATGTCTATGATTTTTTTGCCTTTTGGTTCAAGTAAACGCAAAAGGTTAGGCAAAATAACTTTCGACTGATATGTGTCATCGCCAGCTAAAAGCTCATCGTACCAACCAGCCACCGGCTCCCAGGATGTCGGGTTTTTGGGTGGATTCTTAGGTTTGGCTTTTGGTAAAACTGTTTTTTTCTGGTCGTTATTTTTCATTTGTTTAAAGCTAGTGCTTGAATTCTACATCTGAACCTTTGAAAACTGATAGACTCCGACCGCCAGAACCACGACCGTAACCACCGACAACACACCAAAACTCAGAACAGGTGAAAAAACATTCCCATTACTGAGGGCAAAACGTAAACCATCAACCGCATAAGTAAATGGATTTATTTTTGTTATAAAATCCAAAACAATCGGCAGATCTTTCACCGGGAAAATTGCTCCGGAAAGGTAAAACAACGGTTGAATAACAAAATTGAAAATAAGTGGGAACCCCTGCATGTCGTCCAGGCGAGCTGCGACCGCAGAACCCAATGCCGAAGAAAGGATTGCCACCAAAACCAAAAATCCGAAAGCTAGGGGCAGTTGAACTAAGCTAACCGGCCGGAATCCAGCGACAAGAGTGATGAGAAAAACTAAAATTCCCTGAATAATAGAGACCGTTGCTCCACCCAAAACTCTTCCAAATAAAATTTCAAATCTGGAAACCGGCGCCACAAAAGTTTCCTTAAGAAAACCAAACTGTTTGTCCCAAATTATTTCCATTCCACTAAATATCGACGTAAATAAGACCGTCATGACTATGACTCCGGGTGCTAAAAACTGAATATAATCCCCGGCCCCAGCCTTAGCGTAAATAGGACTCAAACCAAAACCAATTACGAACAAAAAAAGAATTGGCTGACCAAGGGCGCCAACGATACTGGCCTTCTTTCGAATGAACCTCTTGAGCTGTCTTAGCCATAAAATATAAATCGTATTCATGATTAGCGCATTATTTTGTTAGAAATCCTCATTTGGTTTAAACCAACATTTCCTTCTTCCTCCCGAATTGTGCTACCAGTAAGAGCAATAAACGCCTCCTCAAGGCTTGCAGTCCCGGCCTTTTTAATTATTTCTTCTATGGTGCCAACCATGATAATTTTTCCATGATCAATTATGGCGACTTTCTGAGCGATTCTTTCGACTTCTTCCATGTGATGGGTTGTGAAGAAAATCGTCACTCCTTCGTTTTTATTTAGATTTCCAATGTAAGTCCAAATATGATTTCTGGTCTGCGGATCAAGCCCGAGAGTTGGTTCGTCCAGGAAAAGTACTTTTGGGTTGTGAAAGAGGCCGCGGGCAATTTCCAAACGACGCTTCATTCCGCCGGAAAAGTTTTTGACGTAAGAGTCCTTTCGGTCGTAAAGCTCGACGAGCTTCAGAAGTTCAACGATTCGGTCCTTATAAATTTCCTTTGAAAGTCCATAGAGAATGGCATGGAATTGCATATTTTCATAAGCGGTCAGCTCATTGTCCAAGCTTGGATCCTGAAAAACAATGCCGAAAGATCGGCGGGTTTCGTTTGGATTTTCAGTGACATTATGCCCATTCAAAAAAACTTCTCCGCTCGTTGGCTTAAGAAGCGTCGTTAGCATTTTGATAGTTGTCGTTTTGCCCGCGCCGTTCGGCCCGAGAAAAGCAAAGACTTCCCCTTTACTTACATGGAGAGAAACGTTGTCGACCGCCGTGAATTTTCCGTATTTTTTTGTTACGTTTTTAATGTCGATCATGTTTTTATTTTAACAAATTTCAGTATTGGCAAATGTTTTCCCTCTATTTCTCCAAATCAAGCACCTCGTCAATGCGAATTTTAGCCACAAAATCCGGCACGTGGCTGACCAAAACCATCGCTCCTTCATATTTGTTCAAGGCTTCGGCGATAATCGGCAAATGGCGGAAATTGATGTGATTTGTCGGTTCGTCGAGGATAAGCAGGCCTGGTTTTTGAAGCACCAAACGAGCAAAAGCCACTAACCCTTTCTGACCTTCGGACAAACTGCCGATTTTGCTTTTGATCAAATCAGCATGGATGAGAAAACCGGCCGCAACTGAGCGCATGTCTTCTTCTATATGTTCCTTCATGACCGACATTAAAGAATCATAGACAGTGTCTTCGAAATTCAAGGTGGAAAAATCTTGGCGATAGTAACCGACTTCGGTCCCGGGAAGAATTGTCGAACCAGACGCAATGCCTTTGGCAATAGATTCTAGTAAAGTACTTTTACCTATACCGTTTGGACCTTTCAAAAGTAAATGTTGGTTTTTTCGCAACACGATTTTGGTTTTTCTTTTGACTGGTTTATGAGTCTTTGGGCTAATCGTTCCAAATTCAGTGATCGTCAAAATGTCGCCAGTGTTGTTTTGCGGAGTTGGAATGATAAAAGAGCGGATGGTTTTATCTTCGCGGCGAGTATCAACTTTGCTTTCCTCAAGCTCTTCGGCTTTTTCGCGCATTCTTTTAGCCACCAAGCGCATCTGGCCTCCTTTGTTAGCAAAGAAATTAGCCTTGTCTTTATTTTCTTGAATTTCTTTCGCTAGTTGGGCGTTTTTTCGGTTTTCTTTCTCGACTCGAGCCGTGATCTGAGCCACAACATCAAAATAATTTCCGGCGTATTGCTCCACCTTTTTGGTAAAAATATCGAGATATAAAACGCCGTCGGTAAAAGCATTCAAAAAATCAGCATCATGGGAAATAACCAAAACGGTTTTTTTATACTCCTTTAAAAATTCAGTCAGATGCTCGATACCAGCTTTGTCGAGATTGTTTGTTGGCTCGTCGAGCAAAAGTAAGTCTGGGTTTTGAATCAACGCTGAAGCCAAAAGCAAACGAGCCTGCTGACCGCCGGAAAAAGTTCGGACGATTCTGTCATGCATTTTTTCGTGGCCCTTAAGGTTCACCACTTCAAGCACAACATCAATTCGCGGATCAATGTCATGAATTTTGCCGGTGTTTTTTCGCAGACCTGCTTTTGCTGAATCCTCAAAAGCCTTCACAAAAAAATCGCGAACTGTCAGGTCGAGTTCATCGCGTGGGATAACCTGCCGGGCAATAGCAATCGTCAAACCGTTAGAAATGAAAACACTCCCTTCCTCGGGTTTGATTTTTCCAGCTCTGTCCGCCCCGACTTCAACTCCACCTGCCTCCGTTCCGCCGCCGGTTATAAGGCCAAAAATGGTGCTTTTTCCGCCACCATTCTGACCCATAATCGTTACTTTAGAATTCCGACGAACAGTAAAAGAAACCTCTTCCAAAATAGGTTTGTTCTCCTCATATTCAAAACTAACTTCCTCAAACCTGAGGATTACTTCGTCCTTAGACATAGATATGTAGGGTAACACAATACCCCACAACTTACCTAAACTACTGGCAAGCCATTTGAGCTAATTCGACTAATCCTGAACCACGTCAAAAGTAAATCGGTAGTTAGCGCTTGGAATATTTGTGCCAGAAATTTTTTGAGGCAAAACCGTAGTCATGGTGACAGTGGTGTTTTCAAAAGAAATCGATGCGTTGCTTTTTATAACAACTTCCCGACTGACTGCTCCTTTCTGAAGTCTAACTCTGAGTTCAACTTCTCCAGCCCAAATACAATTCGCATTGGCTGGACAACGACTGTCAGAAACTACTACAAGAGGCGTGATCGAGACTCCGTTTGCCGAAACAGTTTGGTTCAGGGCGGCAGTTACATCGTTGTCGTTGGGCGCTGGAGTAGGAGTTGGGTTTGGTGTGGCCCCTGGGCAAGCAGAAAACTCACATCGCGGACCAGTTCGGCCTACCACCGAACCGTCAGGACAAACCCGCGCATCCATCTGACAGGCCACCGGAACGCCATCACCGGGCCCGTAGCCATCATTATCGCCAATCGGTAGAGGGTTATTTGTATTATTTCCTGGCCGGAAAAAGATGGCGATGACGACAACTGCAGCCAAACACAAGATTCCAAGTATTATATTTTTCTTATCCATATTTTTAATCCTCAAACACCCTCATTTATTCACTAATACTCAATATTAATCGGAAAAGAAACCGAAGCGTCGTGCTC
>CAYMIB010000021.1:0-14732 GCA_964390475.1 uncultured Candidatus Saccharibacteria bacterium
GTAATACAGATTTAATAAAAATTAAACCGAAATTTAACTGCGACATACATAAAACTCTTGTGTCAAACGCCTGAACGTAATACAATTGCTCCCATGAATGAACGTTCTTACGAAAATCAACCGGAAGGTGTGCTTCGTGAGCAGCCAAAAGGTGGTTTTTGGAAGGAAATTGTAAAATTTACGTTCATCACTCTCATTATCGTCGTTCCGGTTCGTCTCTATGTCGCTCAGCCCTTCATTGTTTCTGGTGCCTCGATGGATCCAACCTTCCACGACGGCGAATATTTGATTGTCGACCAAGTTAGCAAACGTTTAGAAGGACCTGAACGCGAATCGGTCATTATTTTTCGCTATCCGGTTGAGCCGAGCAAGTTTTTCATCAAAAGGGTGATTGGTTTGCCGGGTGAAACCGTAGTAATCCATGACGGCGAGGTTACAATTTTCAATAAAGATTTCCCTGTAAACGAAACTGAAGGCCTAACCTTAAACGAGCCGTACATTTCGGAGGAAAATAAAAAAAGCGACGACCTAGAGATTATTCTGGGGTCAGATGAGTACTTCGTCATGGGCGACAACCGCCTCGGCAGTTTCGACTCAAGGTCATGGGGACCGGTGCCAGAGCGTTTGATCATCGGTCGGCCGCTCGTTCGACTTTTGCCGATGGAAAAAGTGAGTTTGTTGCCTGGAGATTTCAGTAATTAACTAATAAATACAGCAAGCCCATGAGCACAAAAATAAAATTGGGACAGGATGCAGGATATGTACTAAAGGATCTAGACAAGGCTGGTGAAACCGCCCTCTTTTACGGCTTTCGACCAGTCAAAACTCCAAAGATTGAAAAATCTGATATTGATCAGGCCGCGTCTTTTGTTTCTGGCCAAGTTGAAGCGACAAAAAGCACCTTTCCTCGGCCAGAGGAAAAACTTTCTCTTCTTCGTACTCTTGTCGACTGGAATCTTCACAATGAAGTTTCCCCACTAATGCTTCATTATAAAAGGCCGGTTTCCCAACTAGCGATCAAACGCCTACCTGACGAAAAACAATACAGTCTCGATATCGTTGGTTCAGTCGAAAGCATTTCCGAAGCAATTGCCATCCGAACCGCCATGGCTATTTTGGCTGAACATGGTCATGACAAACTAATTGTTGATATAAACAGCATTGGCGACAAACACTCCATTGGCCAGTTTGAAAAAGAGCTCATTAATTTTTCCAGAAAACACGGAGCCGACATGTTGCCAGAGATCAAACAACAGCTTAAGAAAGATCCGTTTGATGTTTGGCGTTGCAATCATGAAAAGTGGCTTGAGGTTCGCAAGCGCGCGCCACAGTCCTTGAGTTTCCTTTCCGAACAAAGCGTCAACCATTTCCAGGAAGTTCTCGAATACCTCGAAACAATGGATATTCCTTATCGAATCAATCCAAACCTGATCGGTCACCGACACTACTGCTCCCATACTGTTTTTGAAATAAAAAATGCGCCGACAAACGAGGCGGCAACACCGGCAGGAATCACAGAAAGCGCTGAGGAGGAAGTGTTCGCGGTCGGCACTCGCCACAACTATCTCGCTCGACGAGTCGGTTTCAAACGCGAAACTCCAGTCATGAGCGTCAACCTTCGCTTTAAAGCACCGTCCATTACTCCAAAACTTTTCTTTAAGAATAAACCCCAGCCACGATTTTTCTTTATCCAGTTCGGCTCGATCGCCAAGCTTAAAAGTCTGTCGATAATCGAATCCCTACGCCAAGCTCGAATCCCCGTCCATCACATGCTCACCAGCGACAAATTCGTCGGTCAACTGGCCGCGGCCGAAAACTTAAAAAGCCCATTCGTTATAATTATGGGTCAGAAAGAAGCCCTAGAAAACACCGTCGTCGTTCGCCAAATGTCCAACCGCTCACAGGAAATCGTTTCCATCCCAAACTTGCCTCATTACCTAGGAAAACTGAACGTTGCTTGAAAGGAAATAGCCAGTGTGTTACCATGCACACCTATGATAAACGTTGAAGTAGAGCGAAATAATAACGAAAACAGCGTAAGCCTGATCAAGCGCTTTACGCGACGCGTCCAGGGTTCTGGCGTTTTGATGCGCGTTCGAAAAAACCGCTTCACCATGCGCAAAAAGTCTCCTTATGTGGTCAAAAAAGCCGCTCTCAAAAGAATCGGCAAGCAGGAAAACTACGAAGAGCTTGTAAAGATGGGTAAGGTTCCAGAACGCACATACAATAAATAGGCCAATGCCTAATTCGTTTTCAATAAAAAACACAGGAAGGGGTAAGCTGCCACGCTTACCTTTTCTGTTAATGAAAGAAAAAGTTTTGGGAAAAACTTACGATTTAAGCCTAGCCTTTGTCGGACCGACTAAAATCCGCGAGCTGAACAGAATTTATCGAAACAAAGATAAGGTGACTGACATTTTAAGTTTCCCTCTCACTAAAAATTCCGGCGAAATTTTCATTTGCTTGAGCGACGTAAAAACTAAAGCTAAAAAAACTCCCAAAAAAACTGCCAGCGAAAAAGATTACCTCGGTTTTCTCTTTATCCACGGTTTACTTCATTTGAAAGGACTAGACCATGGTAGTAGAATGGAGCGAGAGGAAAAGACTATTTCTTCGTTTTTCGGAATTAATGTTCTTGATTAAACGAGAAGACTAAACCAGAAATAGTGGTTTCCCTTTCTCAATTTTAATGTCAAAAAAAATCGCCGTTGGTATAGATATTGGTACATACCAAATCAAAGTGGTGGTGGCGGAGAGTTCTGGCTCCGATAGGGATTTTCCACGCGTCCTGGGTATGGGCCATGCCGAGTCCAAAGGTATGCGCCACGGTTATGTTTCAAGCCCTCCTGACGTCGTAAAAAGCCTAAGACAAGCCATATCTCAGGCCGAAAAAAACAGCGGTTACCGGATCAGCCGGGCCTTTCTTTCTGTTGGCGGCATCGGACTTCAGAGCATTACCTCAAACGGTTCGATCATGGTTTCGCGTGGCGACTCGGAGATCGACGACCTCGACGTTAACAAACTTCACGAAATTTGCGAAAAGGAAATTCCGGCCGGAGTAATTTTGAATCGAAAAATAATTCATTCGATTCCCCTTCAATACAAACTCGACGGCAAAGTCGTGCTTGGCAACAACCCGGTCGGTCTGCACGGCAACAAACTTGAATGTCGAATTATTTTTATAACTTCGCTCGAACATCATTTACATAGCCTGATCGAAGCCGTGGATGAAGCCGGTGTTGATGTCATCGATGTCATGGCCTCACCGATGGCGGCCAGTCTAGTTACCCTCAGCAAAAGTCAAAAAATTGCTGGTTGTGCTTTGGCCAACATTGGTTCGGAAACTTTAACTCTGACAGTTTTCGATGAAAACAAACCGCTTTCACTGGAAGTTTTTCCAGTTGGCTCCACAAATATCACCAACGACATTGCTCTTGGTTTTAAAATCGCACTCGATGAAGCCGAGCATATGAAAATCGGCGGTATAACTTCTTTCAATTTCCCACGCAAGAAACTCGACGACATTATCGAAGCTCGTTTCGAAGATATGTTCGAGCTCATAGAAAATCATTTGAAAAAAATCGGCCAAGCTCATCTTTTGCCGGCTGGTATTATCATGACCGGCGGCGGAGCCAATGTTTCAGCTATAGAAGAAATTGCCAAGAGAACCCTAAACCTTCCAGCCAGAGTGGCGGTCATTCATACCGGCGATCCGTCAAAAAGTCCATTCAAAGACAGCTCATGGTCTGTAGCATACGGCCTATGTATCTGGGGTCTTTCAAACGACGATGTTGGCTCGGTTTCAGTTCTCAAAATCGGCCGAAAAGTCCGCGAAATCACCCTTAAATTCGTAAAACAATTCCTGCCGTAGTCAAGTGTTCTTTTTGCCTTTTTGCTGTGGTATCATAGGGCAACGTTCGTTTTCATGTGCTCGTACCAGAGACTTTTTTTAAAGTTTTATTTATCATTTTCCAAAAAAACCATGCCACAAATCAAGCCAGAAGTTGAAGCTTTCGCCCGGATAAAAGTCCTCGGTGTTGGCGGCTCCGGAAAAAATGCGTTGAACCACATGGTCAACTCAAAAGTCCGTGGTGTGGAATTTATCGCAATCAACACTGACGCTCAAGATCTTCACAACTCTCTCGCAAAAAAGAAAATTCATATTGGAAAAAACCTCACTCGCGGTCTCGGCACCGGTATGAACCCAGAACTCGGCCGTCGCGCTGTCGACGAAGCCCAAGAAGAAGTTCGCGAAGCGATCCAGGGCGCTGACATGATTTTCATCGCTGGTGGTGTTGGCGGTGGTACATGCAGTGGCGCTTCTCCTCGCGTCGCTCAGATCGCCAAAGAACTCGGCGCCCTCACTGTGGCCGTAGTTACTAAACCGTTCTTTTTTGAAGGACTACAGCGCATGCGAATTGCTGAACAAGCAATCGAAGATCTTCGTGGTGTTGTCGATGCTTTGATCGTTATCCCTAACGATCGCCTTTTAAGCATCATTAGCAAAGAAACCAGCGCCAAAAGCGCTTTTGCTATGTGCGACGAAGTCCTTCGCCAAGCCGTCGAAGCCATCTCTGACCTCATTACCACCCCCGGCATCATCAACATCGACTTCGCCGACATCAAGGCCATCATGGAAAACGCTGGTCCAGCCCTTATGGGTATCGGCAGTGCGGCAGGCGAAAAGCGGGCCGAAGAAGCCGCTAAAGTCGCCATCAATTCCCCTCTCCTTGAGCTCTCCATCGCTGGCGCAAAGGGCGTATTGTTCTCGATCGCTGGTGGCGACGACCTTACGATGTTTGAAATCCAAGACGCCGCCAAAGTCATCACTGAATCTGTTGACCCTAACGCCAAAATCATTTTCGGTACCATTCGCAATGACAACCTAAAGAAAGGTGAAATCCGCATCACCGTAATCGCCACTGGTTTCCCTGAAGCGATGGTTCGAAAAACTTCCATTTTCCACCAAGAAGATTCAAGCAAAAAGTCAGACCGAATGATCGACGATAGCGACAAAAGTGAACGAAAAGGAAAAATTTACAATTCTGTTCCATCAGTTTCTGCTGGCGCAAGTTTGCCAAAAATAGACGTCAACCTGAGCGAAAAGAAACCGATCCCAATGTCTGACGATCCAAATGAAGAGGATGAATGGAGTGCGGTGCCGGCGTTCTTACGACGATCTAAGTTAAAATAAAAAAACCACGCACACCCCTCAGGAGAGCGCATAAATCTTGGTAGATTTTGCTAAGCTCGTCGCCTTCGCGACTGCGCCACTCTCCCTCGGAGCATGCGTGGTGTTTTTATTTACAAATGTGCCGCAAGAATGCACATATGTTAGAATTGCTCGTACTTATATCTAAAAATCATGATTTACGACTTAGCAATTTTGGGTGGTGGGCCGGCTGGTGTAGCGGCCGGTGTTTATGCGTCACGCAAACGCCTTTCTACTGTTTTCATAACCGGCAGTTTCGAAAATCAGAGTACGGTTGCGGAAAGTATTCAGAACTGGATCGGTACAGTTTCTATTAGCGGTCAGGATCTAGCCGACAATTTAAAAAAACATCTCGAATTTTACTCAGACAAAATCGTCGAGATTCGCGAGGGTGAATGGGTTACCAATATTTCCGCCGCGGCCGGAGGTAAAAATTTTGTCGTGACCACAAAAAACGAAAGTACCGCCGGCGGCACAGTTTCATACGAAGCCAAAACAGTTTTGATCACCACAGGAAGCGTCCGTCGCAAACTAGAAATTCCGGGCGCGGGCAATTTTGAAAATAAGGGTGTCACCTACTGCGCCTCATGCGACGGCCCGCTTTTTGCCGACAAAGACGTGGTGGTAGTCGGTGGAGGCAATGCTGGCTTTGAAACTGCCGCTCAGCTTTTGGCCTACTGCAAAAGTGTCACTCTTTTAAACCGCACCGAAAAGTTTCGCGCTGACCCGGTGACAGTAGAGCGCGTAACTGCTCATCCGAACATGAAAGTCATCACGAACGCCGCTCCAAAAGAAATTGCTGGCGAAAAGTTTGTGAGTTCACTCACCTACACCGATAGTAAAAGCGGCGCCGATACCACCCTCGATGTTCAAGGAATCTTTGTCGAGATCGGCCTGATCCCGAACACTGGTTTTGCTGCTGGCCTTGTGAAGCTCAATGAATTCGGCCAAATCCCGGTTAATCCAAAAACTCAAATGACCGACATGCCTGGCATCTGGGCCGCTGGCGACTGTGCCGACGGTCTCTACCATCAAAACAACATCGCCGCCGGCGACGCTGTGAAGGCGCTTGAGGATATTTATTTGTACTTGAGGGCGTAGAAAAGAAAAAGGTCCGGGTTCAAACCCGGACCAAACACTACACTGTTCATTAGAATAACTTTACAAGAAGTGGATTTGGAGCTCCCTTTATCAAGAGTGGCGACTTCATGTGTGGTCGACGGTCCGTGGAAAGCGTAACGAGACCATCTTTTTCTGCAACCCTCACCTTCGCAATCAGAAATGGCTCGGTCAGGCTACTGAATTTACACATCACCATAAAACACCGATCCTTGGTCAAAAACCGACGCTTCCCATCCATTTCTTTATAAAACCCAGTACCCACAACGTAGGCATATCCCCATGGAATATCTGGTTGTTGACGTACCCAGTTCCAAACTTGTCCCTCAAATTGTTTTCGGGTAGGCACTATTTGCTCCTTTTTCCTATTAAAGGAAAGAACACTCCTGTTCTTTAACGAACGACTTGCGTATTTTTAGCACGTATATACCAGAAGTCAAATCTTCTAACTTTTTGTGGGCAGATAGGGACAGCTGTCGAACTTTTTGATGTTATATCAAAAAATCTAGAAAGTATACAAACATGGAACAAAGAAATTGAAAATTTCATGGAAACAAGGGCCGTGTTAAGCCAATTAAACGTGATCTTTTAATACCTGTTAATATAAAGTCCATGGAAATACGTAAAAAAGACAACCTGACCGACCTAGTAGAAAATCTACCGAAAACACCGGAACAACAGACTGGTCCCAAGCCAGAAGCAGGGCAAGTCGTTGATTCTGAAGGCGAGATCATCAATTTAGGCGGAAAGAATCGCCAAACTTCCCCATTTAGCACCAACAAGAATTCTTACGAACCTGCATTGAATGGCATTATAAAGAATTCCATAGGCGCAACGATCGATAAAATTTTAGATAAATACAAGAAAAATAAGGGTAAATAACCTTGAATAACCCCGAATGAGAAAAGGACCAGAAATAGAAGATGGGATTAAATCAATCATAAGAGACGAACTTGCTCTATCGCCCCTTTTGTCTGTTCAGAAAATGCGGGTTCAATTATTTATGAACGGTTACAAAACTTCTAACGGACCCCTGGACTGGCATTATGTTTCAAAACTCATGTCAAAGGTTCGCTGTGCCAATGTCGCGTCGCTTAAGACCCATACGCGTGTTCAGCGATTAGTGGCATTGAGAGAAAGGCACAGAATTCTTACCGAAAAACTAAAAGATATCGTGGAATGTAAGCCGATTATTAGTTTCGATAAGCCCATCTACCCAACACAAGGTGACCGCATAGCAGCTGCAAACCTCATCATGAAATGGGATCTAGCGATGCTTTTCGTAGAAGACACGGCGAATCAGCCTAATCTCAAACACAAAACGACAGCTCTGATTGTCGATTCCAAACAAGAAAGAGAGGCTGGAAAGTGGCTACCAATATCAGCCAAAATCCTTCGAAATCAGGTTTAGAAAACTTGTTTATTTTGACCTCAGAAAATGCTATGGTTTCCGAGATCCTGAACTATGCCGGACTATATACCTACAATCCTAAAGATCGTTTTGGCAATCCTAGCCTTACTGGGCAGTAAAGAAGCTGCGAGCAAAGTAACATTCTGGTTTCAAAAAAATTCTAAAAAAATTAACGTAAGCGGCTCATCTGGGGAAACCGTCGGACGCGACAAGATAGTCAACAATCACTTCAACTTCCTTGGTGTTGGTAAACCATCAAAATTATTGAATCAAATATCGGTTCCTGCTGCCATCACTCCCACCGGTACTTCCGATCTCATCACTCAATCTTTAGGAGTTTTGGTCATAGCAGATGCAACTCTTACAATCACGGCAAGTGAAGTAGAAAATATTACTCAGTTTTTTCAAAATGTATTTGATGAAAATAGTAACGGCAGAAGAAGTCAGTCCTTAATGAAAGGTGCCATGTTTGCTTTAATTTCAGAAAAAGACAATATCGAGTGGAGAGAACATTGCGCGAGTTCTTTGAGAGAATACTTTCAGGGGTGGGACGGTGATGCCGGCAAAATATCTGGAGCGTTTAACGCAATCAAAAAGACCGGTGATTCAACCTTTCCCAATATGGGCAATAACCGTGATCTTTACATTAAGATGCAATGGTATTACCGATATTTTTCAGCAAAACGCCACCACGAACACGATAACGCCGTACGAGCACTTTGCCAGCTACACTCCAACCAAGACCTGAAAGAAGATACACCCGATCTATTCAAAAAAACAGTAGCAATGTTTCTAACGGATATGAGCGGTTTTGTAAAATTGATAAAGACATGAACCAATTAGATTTACATAAAAAAATAGATGGATTTTTTAGCTCTGATCCGGCAAAGACAGACCCTGCCGACGCCCGAGCACTTTTAATCAACGATGATGCTCAGGCATATTTTTTCTCATGGGCAAATGCAAATTGGATTAATTGGTTACAATCTAACCACTTCTTTAGAAGATTGAGCGACAGCGCAAAAGATCCTAGCAACTATTCCTATCGTCTTCCTGAGCTTGAATATCTAACACGGATGGTAGAGACTACTCCAATTTCAGTTGCGTCCATAATTGATTCCACAAAAATCTCAGAATCAAATTTCAATCCTGAAGTCATTGACCGTTTTATATGGATAATCAACCTACTCCCTGCGGAACAAATAAAAACCCTTTTAGGTAAAGTCAAAAATGAGAGATGGGTTTATTTGATGCGTAACTTCCACAAAAGCGGCTATGAATTTGAGAAAATTGTAAGAAAGTTAAACGACTCAAAAGAAAGTCGCGCGTTGCTAGAACTGGCGGAGATATTATTCGAGATCTCAGGAAATATAGAGAACACGGATAAGCTTTTCTATGTTAGCGACCTTGAAGCTTCTGGTATTTTTGAGGCTGTTTCAGAGATTCAATCATCCGAGATCGAAGCGGCTCTAAGAATCATGACTACCACAATCGGAAAATTAATGAGAGCAACAGAACGTGACATAAGTGAAGTATTTGAATATTCTGACCTGTTCTCTCTTTACGACATTGATTTTTCTACACTTAAAATCAGAGACCGCAGAAACTATTCGCACGGAGAAGACGTGAGAAACCTTTTAGCAACAATCAAAGCCCTGGTGGATAGAAAAATTGATTGTAACGATACTGTTAATGCGAAAAAAATATTCTCCATTATTAATGATCTACCCTCATCTCGACTGACATGGAGATTTAAGTTATATGTTCTTTCTCTCTGTCCAACCATCTTCGCTGATGAACTCAAGGATTGTGTCTTTAAACTATTTAAAAATCCTAATTACCACGAAATAGTATCTGGCACTGAATATAAAAAAGCTCTTAAAAAAGTTTTTCCTATATTTTCAAAGGAAGATCAACGTGAATATGTATCGAATGTGATTACATACTTTTCAAGTAAAACAGGAACTGACACGGAACAAAAATGGCGCAATGTCGCGGGTTGGAAAATATTATCTACCATCTGCACGCACTTAAATCTCGATGAGAAACAAGAATGTGAGAAGCTTTTTGGAAAAAAGTGCGATGAAACATATGAACCAGAACCTCTAATCAATCAGGTGCGGTCCGGATTTGTGGCCCCAAAATCACCAGTAAACCTAAACGACTTTTCTATAATTGAAATTGTTAAAAATCTTAAAACGGAATGGGCGCCCAAAAAACTAAATGAGCAATTCAAAAATGATGATTTTCTAAATCCTAGAGGATCAGAGGGACTTGGAGAGGCACTAAAGGAAGATTTCAAAAAAAGAAGCTCAGAATACATAAGCAATATTACTAATTTCTTTAGCAGGGGTGAAATTCATCCACTTTATCTTTACTCTGTGTTACGAAGTATGGAAGAAATGCTTCGTAAGAAAAATGCGTTTGATCTCACTGAAATAAAACAGCTCATTAACCTATTTGATCTAATTAGAACTGAGGGTGAAAGATTACCGTTTAAACGCGAGGAGGAAAAAACCTGGCTGATTGACTGGGTTGAAGTTCATAAGGTAATAATAGATATTCTTCTTTTTCTACTGGAAACTAAATCTTACCAAGTAGAAATATTCACCAATCATCGTACCCAGATTAGAGATTTAATCAGTTACCTTTTTACGATTAAAGACAGCCCCACAGAAGATAAAGAAAATACTGAAGGAGACCTCTATACGATAGCCATTAACACAGTAAGAGGTCGTGCTTACGAAGCTTTCGTCGTGTTCACCGAAAGAGATGGGAAAATATTAGCAGATGATACAAAAGACCTATACAAAAAAACACTTAAGGATAGATCATCAGCTGTTCGGTTCGTTATTGGACGCTACTTAGCTTCGTTCTATTTCCGAGATGAAAAATTCATAACCGAACTACTTTCTGAAATTTTCCCCAAAGATGTAGATAACGAGAAAAAAGTTTACCTGGCAACGTGGGAAGGTTATTTGTCTAACACACTCTATAGTGAGTTGTTTGATGCGTTGGAAAAATATTATAGCCACGCTATATCATTACAGCCATCAGGAGGAGAGGTTCGAAACAAACATTCAAAAAATATTGATGAGGCTCTTGCTATACATATAGCACTTGCATTTCTTCATCTTGATCTAGATTTCAACAGTCCTCTGCTTACGAAGTTTTGGCACACAGTCAACACAAAACGTCATCATGAATTCATTTCATTTATTGGGCGCAGCACTTTAACGCGAGATCAAGTCAGTGATGAATGGCTGATCGAAAATAAGGTTAGTAAAGAAAAACTCATAGGATTCTGGAACTGGGCGCTTGAACACATATCTGAGCCGGAAATTCTAAAAGGTTTCGGTTTTTGGATAAATCCTAACAAGGAGATATTGGATGAAAGGATTATTTCAAAGAATCTCGCTACGACACTAGAAAAAACCAGCGGACAAATTGATTGGGACTACGGTTTCTTGAGGAGGTTGCCGATATTCGCAGAAAAAGATGGTCCGGCAACTATCAAGATAATTTCAAATTACTTCCTGGATAAAAATCAAGATATAAACAAGAACCATGTTGCATCTGCAATACACCAAAATGAGATTAGAAACGCACTTGAAATAATCTACAGAAACGGTAATTCTGATTCTAAGAAAAAAGTTACTAGTCTTGTAAATCTTCTGATTGAAAAAGGCAGCACGCCATTTTGGGGTTTTAAAACTGCCCTAAATGACTAGCTCAAAATCATGAAAAAACTCTGGGGTCTACCTACAATTTCAATTTATTTATACGGCGTAACAATCCTTACACAATATGGATTTTATTCTTATTTCGGTATCCCGTCTAAATACATTGAGTCTTCAATCAAGGAAAATATCATATTTTTCTTTCAGATGTTCAGACTCGCAAAAGACGTGGCTGGATTTATGAAATGGTGGGTATGGATCATGTTAGTAGTAGCAATTATCGTCATATTTCTCCTCTACAACTCAGAAGCGTGGTATAGAAAAATTCTCAACGTCTTAGGAATAGTGGTTCTACTTTTCCTGCTTTATGGTACTTACAATTTCGGTGTTCTTTTGGGAAAAACAAACACTGTCTTTTATGTGCTAGGACCAGAATGTGTTTCAGTTGAAAAACCTGAATCATACGTTATTCCAGATCTGACTCAAGATAAATTAATCTTAATCCCTATAGACGAAAACCGTAAAATACTTGGTGGATTCTTAATTAAAGACACCTCTGATATCCCCTGCAAAATTGAGATGAAATATGTTGGTCCAATAAGTAAGTAAACTAACCCTTGATATTGAGATCTACGATTGGTCTAAAACCGCAACAACACCCTTTTGTATTAAAGTTTTGGCATTTTTTGAAAGGTGGGACGTTCTCCCCGACCTGAGCATCAGTAATAGAAATAATTTTATCCTTTTGAGAAGCGCAAAATTTACAAACGCTTGGCCGGCCGGAAGTGATGACCTTAAGCTCCTCCACAACACCACTATCTTTCCACGATTTAAGGGACTGAAGACTATTCAAATTAAAATCCTCCATGCGCTTTTTGGTCTCGGTGGCTTCTTGCTCCAGCATTATTACTTCCCGCTCCCTGTCTACATTCTGGGCTCCTTCCGCAGTCACCAACACTCGCACACGGTCCCTCGGCCTAGTTCTAACGTAAATAAAATTATTACAATGAGGACACTTAGTTTTAGCCCCAGGAATTTTACTCAGGGATTTGCCACAGTACGGGCACTCGGCCACTCTTTGGTCGTTCGTCAAATTATTTTTTGATTTCGGCCAATAATTTTTCACCTACTGGAGTATTGGTTGGTACAAGAGTGGATTGTTTGCACATCGGACAAATAAATTTTCTGTTACTTAAACACCAGATTGTATAAAGCAATCCCGGAACGATAAAAAATAACCACAGAATTAATCCGATTAAAAAACTACCCTTCTTTTCTTTTGCAGCATGACCAACATATCGACAATTAGTACAAATAAATTGCTTAAAGCCACCAAGATCTAATTTAAAACTGCTCATGTTTTTTCAATTAGCTATTAAACTGGAGGGGTTTTACATACAAAAAGCCCATCACAGGTAGAAGCCGAAGCTTCTCATGCCGGTTTCCCGACAAGGCGTATAAGGCGACCCTATGATGGGTTTTTTATGCCTTATACGACTTTGTTTGCCATGCCAGTAGCTTCTCTACTGGTTTAGGCCATATTCAGTTGTGATTGAAATAGTACTCTAAATTGGACACAAATTCAAAACCTAGGCCAATACCCTTCTTGGACCTTGTTGGGTATAGTTATGGCCATATGAAGACCCCAGAAACAACACAAGACTTACTCGAAATACTCACAAAAAGCCAACAACCAGAAGAAATAGCAGAGACCTCAAAAAATTACCGTTATGTCATTTACGCTCGAAAATCTACAGACGATAAAGATAAACAAACCAGGTCCCTAGCAGATCAAATTATCGAATGTAAGGAACACGCGGAATCACGCGATCTAAGACTGGGGACGCCTGACGTAATACAAGAAGCTGAGAGTGCAAAAGAACCTGACACTCGACCCAGATTTCGACAGATGATTAATGACATTAAAAGTGGTAAATACGATGGAATCCTTGCCTGGCATCCAGATCGTCTGGCTAGAAATATGAAAGACGCCGGCGAGATAATCGACCTACTAGATAAACACATCATCAAAAGTCTTAAGTTTGTAACTTTTTCTTTTGAAGATACCCCGACTGGAAAAATGCTTCTTGGTATGACGTTCGTTATTTCGAAACAGTATTCTGATCAATTAAGTGAAAACGTCAGTCGAGGCAATAGACGAAGTATCGAGGAAGGAAAATACGTGAACAGAGCAAAACATGGCTACTACAAAGATAGTAACCAGTATTTAAGACCAGACCACCCTAATTTTCTTCTTATCAAAAATGCTTTTGGACTCAGACTAGCCGGTAACACACTTAGTCAGATCGCTGATTATCTAAATGGTTCTGGATATCAAAGATTTAACAAAGACGGTACACACAGCACGTATAGATGGAATAAGCAGAAGATTGATGAATTTTTGATGCGAGACCCAGTATATGCCGGTGTGGTGGTTTATGGAAAACATGGCGGAGGTGTTGATCTCACTAAACAATATGATTTCATACCTGCAATAAGTGTCCCTGATTTTATGAGAATTCATAAACTATCCAGCAATAGTGATCTGCTCAGACTCGCAAGAAACTATTATAAGGGTGATGACGTTCGAGCTAATTTACTAAGAGGAATTGTGTTTTGTGCGGGATGTGGGGAAATTATGTCGACAGGAATAACCAGCAAACCCAAACAAAACAAAAACTACTTCTACTTCCGTTGTGTAACTAACGATTGCGAACAAAAACCGAGATCAGTGCGGGCAAAAGTAATTATTGATTACGTAAAGAATTTTTTGGAACAAAAACCATTTTCGAGCAAGGAAATTTATCAGCATTACGCAAAAGAAATGGTCCGTGTATCTCAAGAAAGAAATGTAAACAGCAGAAAAATGCTAATGATTCAAACTGGAAGCAGGACGAAGCTCGATAAAAAAATGCTAGAGATAAGAGAGGGCATCACAAGAGAGACCGATGAAAATATAAAAGATATGTTCAGAAAAGATCTTCGAAAAACAAGGGAACAATATGATTCCTTACTAAAAATAATAGAAACAACCCGAGAATCCATAAAAGCAGAAGGTTCAACTGTCATTACCTACGAAAAGTTTGTCGAACTTATGGAAAATATGGCTACAAATATAAATACTAGTGGCAGAATGGAGTATCTCGACTTTGTTAACAAAAAAATGTTCTCGAACTTCACAGTTGATGGAAAAAAGGTAATAAAATCAACCCTAAATGAACCCTTTAATACCCTTTCGACTATAAAAGTCCTTGATTGTGGGCGATAGAGGACTCGAACCTCTGGCATCAACAACGTCAATGTTGCGCTC
>CAYMIB010000022.1:0-13304 GCA_964390475.1 uncultured Candidatus Saccharibacteria bacterium
TGTAACGGTAACATGCTTGACTTGGGATCAAGTGACTCCGGGTTCGAATCCCGGCACCCCGACCAATATTTGCGCTAGGTGTAGTCTAGGGGCATAAAAGACCTATTATAAAAGACATTATCCTGCTAGCGGGACGTTTTTTATGAATTTGATGCAGGCAAAATGGTTTTTCTGATCAACGAGCACCACAGCCACATCAAATTGCCATTCCACGCTCCTCATTCCCCTTTCACCCAAGTAAACACTGATCATTCTGGAAATTTTTTTGATTTTCCTCGGGCCGACGTTTTCCTCCGGCATATGAACAGAAGAATCACGGTATGTTTCACGATTAACACTATTTGCCATCCTAGACCTAAGATTTTCACGTGAAACAGACTTAACCTCCAGAAAGTGCAGCCTGTCGCCCTTTTTCATGATCACATCTAATTCTCCGTATTTCTTTCGGAAATTAGACTCAAGGTGTTGAAAACCCTTATTTTCAAGGTGTCTGACAACTAGCCTTTCTCCCAGAGCACCCAGGATTTTCCTGTGTTTACCTATAAGTCTACCGATTGCGTCTAATTCACCCCTAATTTCTGGCTTCCTCGTAGTTGCGGTGTTATTCATGAAACATATATTTAAGCTATTAACACCGGCAGTATACAAAACAGGGCTTAAAGTAATGCTTAAGATTGTTTAAGTTTCACGAATAACGTTTCATGTGAAACATATTAAGGTCTTTTTTTGTCGATATTTAGCTGGCAATTGACCGTTTTGGCTAATATAAGCCCTATTTTGATGGTTTAGGACAAAAAGTAATTATGTCTTTTATACACATGTCCCCAGAGTTATCCACAGTTTTGGCTAAAAACAACGATTTTATTGGCTTTTTTGGCGGATAAAAGACTAGGTCGGGCACGATTGAGGAGAATTACTTAAAAGGTCCTTTAGACTTGAGCTCAAATCAGGGCCTAAGATTTAGCTTAATAACTTTTGTGCGGGTAGGGAGAATCGAACTCCCGTCTCGTCCTTGGCAAGGACGCATTCTACCACTAAACCATACCCGCAATAGGGGAGATTATAGCAGAAAAAGATTATTTAGAAACATTTAATGGTTTTCCAAACAAAAAACGCGCCCTTGATGTGCATTACCGATGGGTAAGTGGCACGGCGCGTGTGTTGCTCTGATTATATCAGAATTTATTTTCAATAGGCAAGCCTCAAACCTGGTGCGCCCGGCAGGACTCGAACCCACAATAAGTGATCCGAAGTCACTTGTGATATCCATTTCACCACGGGCGCAGTAAGAGAACTATACTGAAGATTAGCGAAAAAACCAAACGTACAGTAGAATTTTCTTCATGAAAGGACTCTCAAAAAGACCGAGCTCGGGGATTGCGGGTGGAGTTTCAGGCGCGAAATTTGAAATTCCGGAGGAGGTTTCTCGTGTAACAGGGAAGTTGAAGGCGGCTGGCTATGAAGCGTACCTCATCGGCGGCTGTGTGCGTGATCTTTTCCTTGGAAAAAAGCCGAAAGACTGGGATGTGACGACGAATGCCACGCCGGAGCAGATAATTGCGACATTTGAAAAGACATTTTACGAAAATTCTTTTGGAACGGTGGGCGTGGTGGACGAAAACACCACTGACGAGACACTGAAGGTTGTAGAAGTCACTCCATATCGCACAGAATCGGCCTATTCTGACAAGCGCCGACCCGATGCCGTGTCCTTTAGCAAAAATCTAGAAGATGACCTTAAACGGCGAGATTTTACGATTAACGCGATTGCGTACAATGCCGAAGAACAGAAAACAGTTGACCTTTACGGCGGTTTGGCAGATTTATCGGCGGGACACATTCGGGCGGTAGGGAATGCACAGGAAAGATTTGCTGAAGACGCCTTGCGAACCATTCGCGCGGTGCGACTTTCGGCTCAACTTGGTTTCGAAATCGAAGCGGGCGAGGGAAACGCAGGTGATAAGGGTGTAAGCAGTGGAACTCGAAAAGCAATTGCCGACGAAGCCCACGGTTTGGCTCAAATCTCAAAAGAGCGCATTCGTGATGAGTTTATAAAAATAATTGAGTCGGATAAGCCGGCTGAGGCTCTGACGTTGTGTTATGAGCTCGGCTTGCTCAAGTATATTCTGCCTGAACTAGAGAAAGGACGGGGAGTGGATCAGAATCAGGCACATTCTTTTGATGTCTGGACTCATTTGCTAAATTCGCTCGCTCATGCGGCAAAAAAAGGCTTTCCTTTGACGGTTCGTTTGGCCGCGCTTTTCCACGACATTGGCAAACCAGACACTCGACGCTGGTCTGATGAGAAAAAAGATTACACGTTTTATGGTCACGAGGTAGTTGGCGCGCGAATTACTGAAAAAATTCTGAAGGATTTGAAATTTCCGCGTGAGCTAGCAGAAAAAGTCGTGAACCTGGTTCGATGGCATATGTTTTTCTCTGATACAGAGCAAATCACTCACTCCGCCGTGCGTCGCATGGTGATGAATGTTGGAAAAGATAATGTCTGGGAGCTCATGGACGTACGAGCCTGTGATCGCATCGGCACCGGGCGACCAAAGGAGAGTCCGTATCGTCTTCGTAAGTATCATTCAATGGTTGAAGAGGTGATGCGCGATCCGATCTCGGTCGGCATGTTGAAAATCGACGGCAAAAGGTTGATGGATGTTCTCAAAGAACCGCCGGGTCCGAGGATTGGTTTTATTCTGAATGCTTTGCTTGAAGAGGTACTCGAGGATCCGACTAAAAACACTGAAGAAGGACTTGAAAAAATGGCTACAAATATGGCTAAAATGAGCGACGCCGAGCTCAGGAAAATTGCTGTTGGAGCCAAAGAAAAGAAGAACGCCGAGGAAGAAAAAATGGTAAAAGAAATCCGCAAGAAACATTGGGTGGAGTAGGGTAATTGGCATGAGAAAAAGTAAGGTGTGAAAAAACCGTCCCCGAAGGACGGTTTTGCATTCAAGTATACACGGACGCAGTCTTGCTCCCATTTATCTTTGGCCGAAAAATTAAACCCCGCGTTGGATTGTTACTTCTTCAATCCAATCCTTGACAGACAGAATAAAGCCGAAGATCTGAGCGTAGGTGACCATGTCGTTCATAACAAACTGAACGAAATCATCTTCGGCGTAGTTCACTGGCGCGTCATAGTTTAGATTGAGCGCGAAAAGTGCCGAAGGGCTGAATGTCCGGAACTCTCTCCCGTAGAATTGACCGTTCTCAAACAAATGCTCACCCGTCGACACCGATGAGATTACGCTTGCAAAATCACCAGCAGCGGCAGCTGTAGTAACACCCTCATCATTTCGAGTTGCTGCTGCTTGAGCACACAACAGCCTCCTAAGTTGCCGATATTCTTCATCGACAGCATCAGAGACCAGAGACGCCCGTTTTGAAAAATGCCGATTTGCTGTAGCGCCTGGGTTCACGGCCCGAAACTCGATGGCTGACAACTGCATCAAGATTCCCATTTGGATTGCCCATACGTTTTTGACCAGACTCACTGACACGGTCTGTGGTCTGGCCATCAGGGCAGCTGGCATTTCAAGCATTTTTTGCTCCTTAAGTTTTATTGGCTAGTACAAATTCTGACGTCATTTTGAGCTGAATTGAGTAAAAGTCAATAAAAATTCGGCAACAAAAAACCGCCTCAGCGATCCAAGCGATACGCGTGAAGACGGTTGTTGAAAGCACCGTCGAGTGAGATTACAAGTGGGTAAATATCCTTGTTCTAAATTTTAGATTAAGGGTGGAGATATATATCCCCAAAATGTAGCCTACAAGAATGGCCTTTCGGAGTCGGCCGACTCGAAAAAAGAACTGAGCACAAATGAGCACATGATTTGTAAAGAACTATGCCAGACGCTTGCCCTAAGTTGCCAGTGGGAAACAAACAACACAAGGTTTCTGTCTGAACGTCCTTTAATAATGTAGCGCATATGTAAAGGACATCAAAGACATTTTTCTAGAAAACTGTGGATAAACAACATTAAATAGAGTTTTCTATAGGACAAACCTATGCGTGACGAATACGGGTTGAGTTATTAATCGAGCTATAAATCGAGGTCAATGTATATCGGACAATGGTCTGATCCAAAAACCTCACTCATGATTCCAGTTTCTTTTATTTTTTTTACAAGCTCGGGTGTGGTGAAAAAATAATCGATTCTCCAACCAACATTTCGGTCGCGAGAAAAAGTTTTTTGATCCCAATATGTGTAGGCTTGATGTTTAGCGGGGAAGAAGTGTCGGAAGACGTCGACATAACCAGTTTTTACCACATCGTCGATCCATGCACGCTCGATTGGCAAGAAGCCAGTATTTTTTTCATTCTCTTTTGGTCGAGCTAGGTCAATTTCATGATGCGCCGTGTTTACGTCACCACAAAAAACAACATTCTTGTGAGTCTTTCGAATTTTTTGGATGAATTTCAAGAATTCAGCATAAAAATCGAGTTTGTACTCGAGTCGCTCTGGTCCGCCACCGCCGTTAGGGAAATAAACGTTGATGAGCACGAAGTCCTTAAAATAAGCCGCGATAAGACGTCCTTCATTGTCGAGCGTCGGGTTACCCATTTCGTATTGAACCTTTTCTGGCTTCACTTTTGAGTAAATCGCCACACCGCTGTAGCCCTTTTTCTCTTTTGGATGGTCAAAAAAAGAGTGGAAGCCGGCTGGATTACGAACTTCTTCTGGCAACTGGTCTGGATTGGCCTTGGTTTCTTGTAGGCAAAAAATGTCTGGCCCAAGGTCAAAAATCTGATTCCATTTATCCTTCCTATGGACTGCCCGTAGGCCGTTGACGTTCCAAGAGATGATGCGCATGAGAACATGATAACAAACACGGGCCTCTTTGTGACAAATTAAAAGACCGCCGGTTTCCCGACGGTCTGAAATTGTCATTCAAAAACCACCACTTCCCGAAGATACAACCGGCCCTTTTGGACACCAATTGACTCCGGGGCGTAAACACCCCTGTATGAGTATTTCACATTCGACCCATCTTCCCTCATGTCTTGTCCGATCCCAGTGAACTGAAACTTTGGGCCGCGGATAGAGTCCTTGTTGTGAGCAAGCCAGTTTGCCCAAAACCTGTGCTCGTCCGGCATGGTTTCAATGATTTCAGTTGACTGGATTATCTGCGACAAAATCTGCGAGACTTCCGAGATCTCGATTTCCAGATCTCGCTCTTTCACGCCACCTTTGGATCCAGGGGAGGTGAAGCTGATTCTGAAAACCACTTTTACCCCCGCCCTTACTCCTTTGGACAGGAGGATCATTACCATGGTGCTTGGACCACCGATCACACCTGCCGCTGTCGGCTGGAAGCTCTGGACCTTAGACTTGAACGGGTTGCGGGAATCAGCATTTTTGCGCTTCACGTAACGAACGCAAGCAACAATGACGATCGCCGCAAACACCAGTGCCACAAACAGCCAAGGCAGGTACTCCATACTTTCGTTATACTTCATTCAATCCTCCTCTTTTTTATTTGATTTCCGTCCGTGCGGCCCTCCGCGACAATGCCCGTATACAATGAGCCCGATCAAACTCAGACCTCCAAAAGTAATGAGCACCACGCTGGGCCAGTTCACATCCACGTCTGTTCCGATGAGCAACATCCTGTCCTCCTCTCGGTGATTTCGACGATCAAAGGACTAAAGATCGTTCATTTCTGTCGATAAAATAACATCAGAAAACAGAATTGTCAAAAGAACCGGGCAGAAACCGGCGAAGAAAAACCGCCAGCATTTGCCGACGGTTTAAGTGAATCGCGATTCAAACAACACCATTCGCCAACAAAAAGAGCTGACCTTTTCTCTCCTTAGTAGAGTTTGGAAGATACAGACCTCCGTAGGCAAATGTTCCAGACTCGTGCTCACCAAACATGATAAGCATTAGTCTGTCACCATGGTCATCCATCGCCTTCACACATCTCTGCGCCCGACAATCGTTGGTAGCGAGTTTTCTGTTGCGAGCTAAATCGGCTTGCC
Source organism: uncultured Candidatus Saccharibacteria bacterium (assembly GCA_964390475.1). GTDB lineage: Bacteria > Patescibacteriota > Minisyncoccia > Phycocordibacterales > DATGWK01 > JAHFLV01. The sequence goes on from CAYMIB010000022.1 coordinate 5,996, forward strand.
AGAGACGAAGAGAGATGAACGCTCGAACCAACACATTTTCGTTGTTTCCATCATGAAACTCCACCAACAACTTTCTGAGCGGGCCAAATGCCAATCCCTTTCCTGGGTTCAGAAGTGGCTCCGCCAGGGGTTGCGATTCAAGCGATGGCCCTTCGAGAATTATCATCGAATGAGGAAGTGGTACAAATGACTCGAGACCGGTCTCAAAAACCGAAGTCGCCTTGGATGATCCAGCGTCCGGTGTTTCCATGTAAACGCTCCTTTGTGAATGACTAGCTTCTGACCGGAAGGATAACACCTGAAAGTTTTTGTGTAAAAACCGTACATCAAGAGGCGAGCGAGCGCGGGTGTACCTTGGTTTTTGTACTTAACTTTTGTTGTGAAATTTCTTGTGCACCTCTTTGAGCTGTTTGTCGGTGATGTGAGTGTAGATCTGAGTGGTCGCAATGTTCGCATGGCCGAGCATCATTTGGACCGAGCGGAGGTCGGCGCCATTTTGCAAAAGGTCGGTCGCGAAGCTGTGACGAATAACGTGTGGGGTGATTTTTTTAGTGACACCGGCTTTGATGCCGTAGTGTTTGATGATGCGCTCCACCGAACGCGGAGTAAGCTGAGTCGTTGGTCGTTTGCTTTTTTCGCCACCCTTACCAGCCCGGCCGTAATTTACAAAAAGGGCGTCGTCCATGTCTTTGCGTGCCGCAAGATATTTTTTCACCGCGGTTTTGGCGTCAGTAGAAATAAACACGACGCGGACTTTCTCGCCTTTTCCGCGAACCGAAAGTTCGTCTATAGAAAGGTCAATGTCGCGGGGCAGGGCACAGAGCTCGGATACACGCAGGCCAGTCGAAAAAAGAAGCTCAAGAATCGCTTTGTCGCGCAGTGCTTTTATTTTTCCAGTTTCGGTTGCATCGTCCTCGAGCTGCTCGGGCGCCTTCATGAGCCGCTCAAGCTCGGCACGTGTGATGAGATCAAGCGACCGCTCTGGCGTTTTGGCCAGCTCGATTTTGTCAGGGGAGAGCGACTCGATATCGCGCTTCATTAAATATTTAAGAAACGAACGCAGGGCAATGAGGTAATAATTCTGGGTTTTCTTTTTGAGCGTTTCTTTTGTCCGAACGCTTTTCGGCCCTGCGAGCTGACGGTTCAACCACAAACGATACTCGCGCACCACATCCTCGGTGATATGGGCCGGCTTTTCGATTTTGGCGAATTCAAAAAAACGAGTGAGGTAGCGATCATAATTTTCGACAGTTTTGAGACTTCGTCCACGCTCGATCTCGGTGTATTCAAGGAATTGGCGTTTGAGGTCAGTGAGTTTCATGCAGAAATTGTATCACGCGTCGTGTCGCACAATATTTTGTATACTTAAATTTAAAACTTTACAAAATACCAATAAAGTTGTACTCTACCAACAGAGTTCTAGTCCATAAAAAGGGAGTAGGTATGGCAAAGAAGCAAAAGCCTCTGTGCAAGAACTGTGGTGACGAGACGACTTTCCCAGCAAGTGCTGTTGGGGATCGAGTCCACAAGGGTTGGTGTGTGTCCTGTTTCACCACGTGGAAAAAGTTTGGTCCAAAAAGACCTGACCAAGCTTGGAGAGAGCCTCTAGGCCTTCATGCCAGAAGGCCATTCGACTCCAGAAACGCTGACGCCAGTTGACCAACATGACCCGCCACCCAACGGAAGAACCGTTCGGGAGGCGGTTTTTCTTTTGGTAGACATTTTCATGGTTTCTGGGTAATCGCTGGAGGCATTTCGCGAAGCGGGGCCCATGCCGGAAGCGATTACCCAGAAACCTTGCAAAAATGCCATATAAGTGCTATCCTAGCCTGGCAATGTTAACCAAGACAAAAAAGACCAAAACCATTGGCGAATATAAGGTTCACGACAAAGACACCGGTTCTCCGGAGGTCCAAATCGCCCTTATCACCAAGAAAATGGAGCAATTAGCCGCTCATTTGGGTAAAAACAAGAATGACATTCATTCTCGCCGCGGTCTCTTGGGCATGGTCGCTGAACGTCAGCGCCACATGAACTTTCTCCTCAAAAAGAGCCCTGAACGCTTCAACGAAGTGATGAAGAAGCTCAATTTGAAGAAACGCGCTTAGTTTTGGCATTTTGCCAGGCGATTTCGCCACATTGCAGCAATTTTTATAAACGTTTTCGAATTTTTTCATAAAAAGTTCTTAATTTTGGCCATTTTTGGCCACACACATGTCAGTTATCAAACACAAAGGTCAGCGAGTCGGTATTTTTATCGATACTCAAAACCTATATCACAGCGGTAAGAATCTTTATAAATCAAAAGTAAACTTCGGTCAGATCGTGAAGGACGCCCTTGCGGGTCGTTCGCTCATCCGGGCCGTTGCGTACGTCATCACCACCGAATCAGGGGATGAAAAGAGCTTTTTCGAAGCTTTGAGCAAAGTCGGCATCGAAACGAAGACAAAAAATCTCCAGATTTTCTCAAGCGGCGCCAAAAAGGCGGATTGGGACGTCGGTATGGCGGTGGATGCGATCAAACTCGCTCCAAAGCTCGACACCGTCATCCTCGTCACCGGCGACGGCGACTTCGTGCCACTCGTTGAATATCTTCGAGAAAACCAAGGGTGCCAGGTTGAAGTTGTTTCCTTTGGAAAGTCGTCTTCAGCAAAACTTATCGAAACCACCGACGATTTCCTCGATCTCGATTTGAACCCACGGCGGTACCTCATGATGGGAAATGTAAACGCTGGTGCAAACCCAGGTCGGCGTAGAGGAGGCGACCGAGCAAACCGAAATACTGGAGTAGAACGAGTCGATAAACCTGAACTTCCTTCTGAAATAGAATAATAGTAGAAACCCCCGCATTTCGTGCGGGGGTTTTGCTTTGTTACAAACCAGATTCTTTGGCATTTTTCATGAAAGCCCGAACGCCTCTGGGCCGCCAAGCAACGCAACCGCCGCCGCGCCTCCATGCGCGATACGCCCAGACAAGTAGAAAAATTGAGAAACTGACACTTACCACCCCACCAACGGTCTGGTACAACACAAAAGCCATGGCGACAAAAAACACAAGATCAGCAAACATCGCATGAATTTGAAGCAAGTAACGCATCAAGATCTCCTCGAGATTAATTACATTTGTTCAACTTCGAACTCTGGACAAGATAATAGACCGTCCAAACACAATGTCAAACAAAAATACATCTGATAAGATTACTGAAGCGAAAGTAAAAACTCATGAACGACGAAAAAGATTTTGGATTCAAAGACGAAGAAATAAATAAGGTTACTTCGGATATCACAAAAGAAAACAAACACCAATTCGGCAAGATTTTTAAAGATGCCATAAAACAAAACGAGGGGAACTTGCCGGTTTTCACGGGGTCGGCGGTTGGACAAAACCCCTCGACGCAGTCCGCTCAGTCGACACAGTCCACCCAGTCAACACAACCAGCGCAAATTTCTGAAACCGTCGAGCAAAAAATTTCACAGACTCAACTGACCGAACCGGAAGATGTGGTCGCCAAAGAAGCTAAAGAAAAAGAGTACAGTGCTTCAGTTTTAAAAACTCTGCGAACCTATGAACGCGACATGGCTGAAGCGATCAGATCAAAAGGCGAATCTGTTACAAGCATAAATTTAGCAAAACAAAAAAAGCAACAAGAAAATGTCGAGATTGAAACAAAAGAGGCGACAGCCACCGTCTCCGAAAAAACCGAAAAGGTTGCTCGTGGCGGTTTGACCATTTTAGTCAGCTTAATTTTAATTATTGCCGGCACCGGGGTAATTAGTTTGATTTATTATTTTGTAACGAACCGCCCAGCGCCAGTTGTTCCCGCCACAGCTTCTATAATTAGCACTGACGAAAAACAAACTCTTGATATTTCGGCCCTTGAGTCAGCGATAATTCAGGAAAGAATTTTGGCAATCACAAATAGTTATTCCGGATCAAGCAGACTTATCCGAATCGAATTAGTCGAATCACTTGATGATGTCGGAGAAAATAAGTTAGCGATTTCTGCTGAAAGATTTTTTGAACTCGTTGCCGTTAGCGCACCAGCAACGCTTGGCCGAGCATTGGGTGGGGAATGGGTTTTTGGATTTTATAAAAATACCAACAATGCATCATCCGCTGACTCAGCAAATACTCCATTTATTTTTTCTAGCGTTGATTCTTTTGACAATGCTTTTGACGGCATGCTGCGTTGGGAAAATAAAATGATCGAAGATCTGTCACCGCTTTTCGTCAGCTCAGAAATAAAAAATTCGACAGCACTAGGTAAAACATTTGAAGATAAAATTATTCGCAACAAAGACACCAGAATTTTGAAAGATAATTCTGGAAATATTATTCTCCTTTACTCTTTCGTTGACCAGAAAAATTTGGTCGTCACAACTAACGAGCAAGCTTTTCAGGAAATTCTGAATCGCTTTTTCTCATCGCAGATTGTGAGATAAAAATACACTTTTAATAAATAAGCTTGTCAAGAATAGTCTTTTAGAAATCTTTTGTGATAAAATTTGCATATGCCTACAGAACAACAGCAATTCAAACAAAAGCTCGAGCAAGAAATGCTAGTGCTCGTAAAAGATCTCAAATCTGTGGGTCGTATAAACCCAGAAAATCCTGGTGATTGGGAAGCATTACCTGCTAACCAAGACCTTCAACAAGCAGACCCGAATGAAATGGGTGACAAATTTGAACAATACGAGGAAAACACTGCGATATTAAAGCAGCTCGAAACACGCTATAACGAAGTTAAGAAAGCCCTTGATAAATTCAACTCTGGAAAGGGTTTTGGGCTCTGTGAAACTTGTGGAAAGGAAATCGAATCGGATCGTCTCGCAGCAAACCCCGCAGCTGCAACGTGCAAAGTTCATATGTCATAAAGGAAACTTAAGAATTTCTTAAGCGAGACTTTATCTCTCTGTGAAACAATCATAGCGCCAAGAGAAACGGCTTAACCACCTGCTCTTTTTGGCTGTCAAAATTTTTTACGAAATCGTTAAACCGTTTCACACTTATGGGCTTTGCTAAATCGCACAGCGGTCAATCCTATTTCCTAAAGGGACAAATAATCGACATTGAGGTCGACCTCTCTCGAGGCCTACACTCTTTTGCCATAGTCGGACTGCCAGACAAGGCGGTCGAAGAAGCCAAGGATAGAATATCTGCGGCCATTAAAAATTCTGGTTTTATTTCCCCGAAACAGAAAAATCATCGGGTGGTTATTTCGCTCGCGCCCGCTCATGTCAGAAAAGAGGGCTCGCATTTTGATCTGGCAATGGCGCTCGGATATTTGCTCGCAAGCGGTGATGTTAATTTTGACCCGACAGGAAAAAACTTCGTTGGTGAACTTTCACTGGATGGAACGGTGAGGAAAGTATACGGCGTTCTTTCGATTGTTATGGAAGCAAAACTTCAAGGGTTCAAAGAAATTTTTATCCCGGCGGAAAATATCGGCGAGGTAAAGTTGGTTCAGGGAATTAAAATTTTTGGGGTGTCGAGTCTGAAAGAAGTAATTGATTTAGTGATCGGAATAAAAACATTTTGCGAAGCCGACGAATCATTGCAAACAAAAAAAGAACATGAAGAAAATTCTGAGAGGGTAGAAAACACAAAGACTGTAAAAACGGTGCGACTCGAGGAAATTGTCGGACAACCGCTTGCCAAAAGGGGACTCGAAATTGCCGCCGCTGGTGGCCACAACATTTTAATGACTGGTCCGCCGGGAACTGGCAAAACAATGCTCGCTCAAGCTTTGCGAACATTGCTTCCAAAACTTTCAAACGATCAGGCCCTTGAAGTCACATCGATCCATTCAAGTGCTGGTCTAACTTTTGATTTAATTTCCGAACCGCCATTTCGTTCGCCGCATCACACGTCATCCTATTCTTCACTCATTGGTGGTGGAAACATTCCACGGCCGGGCGAAATTACTCTTGCTCATCGCGGCATTCTTTTTCTTGATGAATTTCCAGAGTTTGATCGGCGAGTGATTGAAACTCTTCGCCAGCCGCTTGAAGAAAGGGTTATAAATATCACGCGCTCAAAAGGTAGTGTATATTTTCCAGCTCATTTTATTTTGGTGGCGGCAATGAATCCGTGTCCGTGCGGTTTCAAAACTAGTCAAAAGAAAAATTGTATCTGCTCTGTTGGTGACGTCACAAAATATAAAAAGAAAATCTCGGGGCCAATACTGGACCGCATCGATCTTTCGGTTGAAGTCGGAGACATTGAGTATTCTGATTTCCAAAACAGGCCGGAGCAAAAATTTGCGGCTGGAGAAAAAAATGTAGACGGAAAAATGACAACTGAAACAGCGCTCGTTCAAAAGAGAATTTATTTGGCCAGAAAAAAACAGACTGAAAGGTTTAGCTCAATCGATAGAGGGCCGGCTCTGAATAGTGAAATGAGTGGCAGTGATCTTGCCTTAAAAAGCCGAATCACCACACAAGCCGCAAAAACTCTGATCGACGGTGCCGAAGCATTTAATCTTTCTATGCGCTCATATCATCGAGTCTGGCGAGTATCACGAACGATTGCGGACTTAGACAATTCGGCGGAAATAAAAGAAACCCACGTGCTCGAAGCGTTTCAGTATAGGAGAAATTTTTAATTCAAAAACTAAAACCTAAAAAGGATTCTTCGCACCGCGGATTTCGAAATGAACGTGAGGACCAGTTGAGCGACCGGTGTTACCGAGGTAACCGATGAGCTGACCTTGGGAAACAGAGTTGCCGACAGAAACAGCGGTTGACTTCAAATGAGCATAGAGAGTTTGCGTGCCGTTTGGATGAGCAATAACTATGTAGTTTCCATAACCGCCGTTGTAGCCGGAATTCTTGCTGACGATGACCTTACCAGCAGCCGAAGCGACAACGTTTGTGCCAACCGCCGCCGCCAAATCTACTCCGTTGTAACCGTGAATACCTTGGCTCTTTCGTCCGCCAGCGATTGGTCGAACGTAGTAACCAGAAGCAACGGTTTTTGAACCAGAAACTGAGCCACCAGATTTAGCTGGAGCAGCATCACCGTTTGGAATGATGATTTCGTCTCCAACAACAAGCTTGACGCCCGCCTCAAGATTGTTGAATTGAACGATCTCGTCTAAGTCACCATTGTATTTTTTCGCAATACTCTGAAGGGTATCGCCGTTCTTTACAATATGCTCAACACCAGAAACCGGAAGAATGATCAGGGTGTCACCTGGGTTTATCACGCCATCCTTAATATCGTTGGCCCAAACGATTGTATTAACAGAAACGTTAAACATCTTGGCGATTTGAGAAAGAGTGTCGCCTTCATGGACGATGTAAGCAC